>JAAXHB010000212.1 GCA_012271125.1 Actinomycetota bacterium
ATGGCAGGGCACTTGTTCGGCTACGAGGCAGCGTTAGCAATCGACCGCAGCGCCAACTGCCTGCGGCGGATGCGGGTGGCCTTGGAAGGCGCAGCCAACGACACACGCACCGGCGAAGAAGTCCTGGTGGAGTGCGCTGATGAGTTGCGATCTAGTGCCGACGATTTCCTGGATGGCTTGCGTCAAGGTAACTATGACGGCACTCTGGAGGCGTCGACCGCTTTGCGACTGTCGACAGTGTTGCGTTACGCGATGGGGCTTGCCGACTTGGACGCCTACGAGCGAGAGCTGGGGGTAGCAGGCACACCCGCCGACGTGTTAGAGGAGCTTTTTGCAGCCCTCGGAGATGCCATCGATCAGCTCACCCGTCCTATAGATGCGATTCGTCATCAGGCCAAGACGGTTACCGTTGGCATCTCCCGCTCTGATGAGACGATGCTGGCAACGGAGCTGGTGTCGGCAGTGCTAGCGGTTGGCGTGGCACGAGAGCGGCTTTCGTATGCGACGCTGCGAACACTGGCTGGGCTCGACCCTGCTGTTGCCGAAGTGATTGGGCACACTCGCTATGCGATTTCGGGTCTGGCCGATGCGGCTGAGGGAGCGGATGGCCTTGGTGATGCTGACATTCAAGTCGCTAGTCAAGCCGGTGTTGCCATAGGCATCACGTCAAGAACATATGAGGACTCGCTCCTGCGAGGTGCGAAGTTGCGGGTGGCTGTGGAGCGTGAGGTGTTGGCGGCTCGGAGTCGCCACGATGATCGCACGGTGGTGATGGTGCCTGAAACTGTCGGCGGCACGACCGCGGGGATCACCTTGTTACATGTGCGCTTTGCTGACAGGTTGACATCGCAGGCTGCGGTGAACTTGTTGTCGAACTACCGCAATCGGTACTTGCAGTTGCGCGCGGTGGTGACCGAAACTGTGCCGACTTTTGATGACGCCAAGCTCGCCGACATCCCAGTGGAAGACATAGTCACCGCACCTATAGGTGATCTAGCCGACCACTGGCAATCATGACGACAACGCCTACGGCGACGGACATAATGGCGCAAGCAGGTGGTGTCGGTGACGTCTGAATCAGTCGTTGGGGTTGGGGTTGATCTTGTTGACATCGGGCGTTTTGGGGCTGTCATGGAGCGCCAGCCGTCGTTGATGGAGAGGGTCTTTAGCGAGGCAGAGCGCAGTTACTGTCAGCAATACTCAAATCCGGCTGTCCGCTATGCGGCACGCTTCGCAGCCAAGGAAGCCACCTTGAAAGCACTAGGGCTGGGGCTCGGTGGAATGCGCATGGCAGAAATTGAGGTGCTGCGAGAATATGGCGAGCCTCCGCAGCTTCGGTTGGGTGATTCGGCGTCACGGGTGGCGGCTGACAGGGGGGTGTCGCGCCTGAGCGTGTCGTTGGCCCATACCGCGCAGGTCGCCCAAGCCACCGTCACTGCTTTTGGCACCAAACCAGTAGAGGGAACATTAGGAGAGAAGGGTTCGGGGGAGATTGGAGTTTTGGGGAGTGGTTCGACAGGACGTGTGTCGTCAGGTCTGCCGTTAACGCTTGGCGGGCCTTCGCTAATGGGTGACATCAAGACGGCTGATTTCACGGTGCCGGAGTCGTTGCCGGAGTCGCTGCCGTTTCCAGTCGACGACAACTGTGAGCTAATCACCGACGCTCACATTGCGCCGTTACCCACAGGCGACCAGCGCACTCACAAGTGGGATTCAGCAGTTGTAGTAGTTGCCGGCTCAGCTGGCATGGAGGGTGCGGCATATCTGACTTGTGCTGCGGCGATGCGATCTGGTGCTCGCATGGTGCACCTCAGCGCACCCGACAACGTCTACAAGCCACTTGAGGTTGTGCGATCTGATCCGCCGCTGAACGTTGACCCAAGCAGGTTTCATGTGTGTGCTGTAGGCCCCGGACTCGGGCGCGATGCTCAAGCTCAGGATCGTCTGCTGTCAGCGTTAAAACTTGACTTGCCAACAGTTATTGACGCCGACGCTTTGTCACTACTGGATGCAACCGATGAGATAGCCCAAGCGATGTCTTATCGAATTAAGCGAGGAATACCAACGGTGGTGACGCCACATGCGGGAGAGTTTGAAGCGTTGCTTGGGCAGCCTTTGGATGAGGGAGACCCAGTAGGGCAGGCGCGGACATTGGTCGGGGCGATTGGTTGTGTGGTCTTGCTTAAGGGCTGGCCGACGGTGGTTGCATCGCCAAACGGCAAGGCGAAGGTCGTGACAAGCGGCTCGGCCAGGCTTGCCACCGCCGGAACCGGAGACGTGTTGACGGGAATGATCGCCGGCCGCCTAGCCGCCTTCAACAGTTTGCAAGATGTGAGCAGGTTGGGCAGCGACGGATTAGCCAGTAATGGATTGAACGGTGACGATGCAACCTTGGAGATTGCGTCCTCGGCTGCGCACTTGCACGCTAAAGCTGCGTTAGCGGTTCCCAATATTCGCTTGGTGGCAAGCGACCTTCTCGGCGTGCTGCCAGCGATTACGCCCTAATGCCCACCAGTCCGGTTGCGACGATGCGACCGACGGTTGCGCTAATCGATGCCGAGGCGATAACTCAAAACGCCCAAGCTTTAGCGGAGTTTGCCAAGCCCGCTGTGCTGTGCGCAGTCGTGAAAGCCAACGGCTACGGCCACGGAATTGAAACGGCGACAAAGGCAGCGGTCAAGGGCGGTGCGAGTTGGCTTGCAGTGGCGACATTGGCAGAAGCACTGGCTGCTGTTGACGCCTTGAACAGTGTCGAGCCAGAAGTCTCAAAGCCAGAAGTTTCAAAGACGGAAGCCTCTAAGTCTGAAGTCGCTGAGACGCCGGTGCTGGTCTTGTCGGAGCTTGACCCGAGCGTGGCACAAGCACAAAGCGTCTCAGGTCAGATTCGTTTCACGGTCGGGTCAGTCGAGGGAGTGCGTGCGCTGGCATCTGCGGGGGTGGCTCGGAAGGTGCACCTCAAGGTTGACACCGGAATGCATCGCATGGGTGTCGTTGAGTCGGAACTGTCGGCGGTTATTCAGGCGTTACAAGCCGCTGACGGAGTGCTGGAGCTAGAGGGTGCCTACACGCATCTCGCCGACGCCGACAACGTCGACGATGTCAACTCTGACAGCCTTGTCCCTTCCACTACTAACAGCTCAAACTACAGCAACTCCACCGACTCCATCGGCTTCACTTCCACACAGCTGCAGCGTTTCGAAGTCGCTCGAAGTCAACTTGTAGACGCTGGGCTGAACCCGTCGGTTATTCACGCCGCTAACTCAGCTGGGTTGCTGGCGCACCAGCCGTCACATTTCAACATGGTGCGAGTCGGGTTAGCCCTGTATGGCGAACCCCCTGCTCCGGTATTCGCAGACTTGGTGAACGATTTAGGTCTGATGCCTGCCATGCGGCTGGTGTCGGCGGTGTCGGCGGTGCGGACAGTGCCGGCAGGTGAAACCGTTTCATATGGTCGTCACTGGACTGCGACAGAACCGACTTGTGTCGCAACCGTTCCCATCGGCTATGGCGACGGCATCCGTCGCAACAGCGGCCCCGCAGGCGTAGAGGTATTGATCCGCGGTCGGCGTTGCCCGATTGTGGGGATGGTGACGATGGATCAGCTCATGGTGGCGGTGCCTGATGTCGTTGCCGCCGATGTTGTCACCGGAGACGAGGTGGTGCTAATCGGTCGACAAGGCAATAAAGAAAGCAGTGACAATGTTGTTACAGCCACAGAGATTGCCGCTTGCCTTGGCACTGTCGCTTATGAAGTGATCGTAGGCCTTTCAGATCGCATCCCTCGCCGAACAATTAACTAGCCCCGCTATCTCGCCCATACTTTTCCTTTCCCATCACTAACCCTCCCCCTTCCCCAAACCACCCTCTCCTTTTCTCAACCACCTCCACCCACGCTCCTTCTCCTGTCACCCTCCCTTACCTTCCGCAGGCACTACCTTTAGCACTATGAACAGTCACGAAATCGACTATCAGATTTACGGCGACGACATGCAGTTCGTCGAAATCGAACTCGACCCGGGCGAGGTCGTCGTAGCTGAGGCGGGGGCGATGATGTACATGGAGCACGACATCACCTTCGAAGCCAAGATGGGCGACGGCTCCGACCCCGACGAGTCTGGCTGGAAGAAGCTCAAGGGCGCAGCCAAGCGTGCGCTGGCGCAAGAGTCGGTGTTTATGACGCACTTCATGAACGCTGCGCCGTCAGGCAAGCGGCGGGTGGCGATGGCTGCTCCGTATCCGGGCAAGATCGTGCCTTTTGATCTGGCTGCCGCCGGCGGGCAGATACTTGCCCAAAAAGATGCGTTCTTGTGCGCTGCTGCGGGCACCAGGATTGATATTGCCTTCAATCGCAAGCTCGGAACTGGCTTATTCGGCGGTGAAGGTTTTATTTTGCAAAACATCACCGGCGACGGCAAAGCCTTTTTACATGCCGGCGGGACGATTATCGAAAAAGAGCTCCAGGGTGAGACCTTGCGGGTCGACACTGGCTGCTTGGTGGCGTTTCAGCCACAGATTGCCTATTCAATTGAGCGAGCCGGCAACCTTAAGTCGATGGTGCTAGGCGGCGAGGGATTGTTTCTTGCGACCTTGACCGGTCATGGACGTGTCTGGTTGCAGTCGTTGCCGTTCAATCGCATTGCTGATCGAGTCGCCGCCAACCTCGCTCCCGGCGGCTCTCAAGGCGAAGGCTCTGTAATCGGAGGCATCTCCAACCTCTTCGAACGCTAACCCCCAGTCATTCTGTGGGGTCATGTCATCTAGTACCCCGTTGACCGGTGGTAGGTTATGATTATAAAAATAGCGACCCTAAATCGCGATTTTCATATTTCGGGTCGGGAAATTACGTTTGAAATTTGAGTGGATTAACTGAAATGTGGTTATAGTAGTTAGCACTGGCCACGAGCAGGGAGAGACACCTATGGGCTATTACGTCAAGCGTTTTTGGGATCTGCCCAAAGGCAGCAGCAGACCTGTTCGTCCAGGCGATATTCCGGAGGGGATATACGACACATATGTGCCTCACGAAATAGCCAATTTAGATGTCCTAATTGACAGCGAGACTGCTAAAAAATTGTCTAGTGCAGAAGCAAGTCTTGCCAAGTTCCGAACGATGCGAAGCACGGATAACATTTCTGCCGCGGAATGGTTGATGCGACGCGCAGAGAGCGCGGCATCAAGCATGATTGAGGGGCTGCACACTTATCCGCGAGAGGTGACGCGCACCGAAGTCAAGTTTAGATCCAAGCCCAGCAACGAGGACTCCAAAGCTATGGAGTTAGTGCGGAACATAATCGCATTTGATCAGGCCCTGGATCGTGACCCCAGTGTTGACATAACCCTTGATGACCTCTTAGATACCCAGGCAACTATAAAAGGTCCCATGTATCTCTACAGTGGGATACTGCGTCCAGCGCAAAACTGGATTGGTGGATTCGGCGGTATGCCACTATTCGCAACTTTTGTTCCGCCACCGCCTTCGTTCATTCGTAGATTGATGGATGACTTGATCACACGTGTGAACAATCCAATCGGACCGCCATTGGTTGAGATTGCCTTGGTTCATGCGCAGTTTGAGACGGTCCATCCTTTTGGTGACGGTAACGGGCGCACCGGTCGGGCATTAATGCAGATGATGTTGCGCAAGAGCGAGCAGGTAACCAATGGCACGTTGCCAATTAGCGTTCCGCTTGCATTTGATAGGGATCGCTACATCGCTGCCTTGACGAAGTCACATTTCGTCGGCGACCCTGGTGATCCCGCTAGAAGCCATTGCTATCGAGACATCATTCAGCTTGTAGCAGATGCTGTTGTAGGAGCAACTCAATACGCCGAGCGATTATTGGAAATGATTGAGCTACTTGTTAATTACTGGCGTTCACTCGCAACATCTGCAGGGCTGAAGCATTCCTCAGCACCCTTTAGATTGATTGAGCTCTTGCCGCGGTGGCCAGCCTTTGACATCAGCCAAGTTGCTGAGTTATTGGAAGTTTCGGAGCAGACGGCTCGGTACAGCGCCGAGACACTGGAACGGATAGGAGTCCTGGTGCAGAGTGTTTCGAATGATAAGCATCGCATATATGAGGCAGATGCTCTTATGAACACGTACAGAGATATGGTCAACTTTTCAACCGGGCAATCGGAGGTGGTTGACCCAACTGTGCCGGGAACAACGCCGTACTCGTTGAGGACGGACACTGTGACCATTTATACGCCAATCAGCAATCCAGGAACTGCGGATGCGTGTGGGTATGTGGGGCCAAGGACAAAGCGAGAATGTATTCGTCGCATTGGGCATCCTGGGGCGCACCGATACCCGCCTGCTGCAGCGTCAAGATCGGATGAAGCAGCTAGCTCAGACGCCGCCTAAGCGATTCAGTTCCTAATTTGATAGGAGTTGATGTCGCAAGCAAGTTGGGACTGCTAAGTGTCTAGTGGTTAGACATTTAGCAAATAAGTGTCCAGAGTCTAGACACTTAAGATATCAAGTGTCTAGACTTGGGATGTGGGGCAATATGTTGATGCTTGGTGGCCGCCGGTAGCTGGTGCCCAAACTAGGGCCGAGCGACTAGGTGGTTCTTACCGTATATACGTTCCACATCCAATAGCCGGATGGAACCCGGCACTGCCATCCGCCTGGGTTCAACGGCTCGCGGAGGCAGAAGATCAGTGTCGCATTACAGCGGCAAGGCTCGAATCGGTGCCGCAGTCTCGCCTTTTCTTTTGGGCCGAATCCTTGGGCTCATCACGAATTGAAGACATCGGACCCATTAGTCCACAACGAGTTGGGCGGGCACGCATTGCTTTGCGGGAGGGTGCTGATGTGGGGTTTGATGATAAGGCTGAGCAGGTGCTTGGAAACTTGGAGGCTGTGGAGCTAGTGATTGGCCGGCTTAAAGATCAGCTCAATCTCGCATCTTTTCTAGATGCTCACCGAACGTTGATGCAAGCAGATACCCCAGAGTTCGGGGGAGTTATTCGCAGAGAACAGAACTGGATCGGCGGCGGTGAAAAAACTCCATTCAAAGCTGCGTTTGTGCCACCTAATCATGAGGTCGTGCCCAAGCTTCTTGATGACGTCTTGAACTATGCAGCAGCGGTTTCACATCCCAGTGCCATCTTCCAGGCAGCGACAGCGCATGCTCAATTTGAGGTGATTCACCCGTTTCTCGATGGCAATGGTCGGATCGGCAGAGTGCTTTTGTTGACGGTCTTGTGCCGACGAAACTGCCTTCAAGGGATTGTTCCACCAGTGAGCTTGTACCTGTCAAAACATAAGAACGACTACATCAGGGCCCTCCAGTCGTTCCAGGAATACGTGGGGCCTCCTGATGACCCTTACAGAGTCGGTGGACTTGAAGCATTGGTGGAGTTACTATGCGCTGCGTTGATCGCAGCATGTCGATGCGCAGAACGTTATGCAGATGCTGTTGAGTCGCTACAAGAACACTGGCGTATGCAGCTGGGCGGAGTTCGTGCTAACAGCACCTCGCAGCGTCTGCTAGAGCTACTGCCTGCGGAGCCGGTCATAACAGCGCAAGTTGCCGAGCACTTAACTGGTTCGTCCAGGCGACGGGTCGACAGTGCTATTGCCCGTCTGGTCTCAAGCAAAGTGCTAACGCGTCGTCGTTTGAGCGGGAATGCGCATTGTTATGAAGCTCATGACATCTTTGAAATGTTTCAACTATTGGATCGTCACATTGATGAACCTGAAGTGTTTGATCAGGCTTTAACTGACCTAAATGAAAAAACCAGGCAGGGTCCTGATCAGCGGGAAAATATGCGTGCTCCTCTTGCCTATAGCTCTGGCATTTCGGTTGCCTTGACCAGCAATGCACAAAAGCGATGCCCCAAATTGGTGAAGTCCACAGGGCAAAAATGCGAGCTCAAGGAGGGGCACCTTGGCTACTGCCGATCTTTGCCCAAAGGGCGAGCGGTCGATTTGGGCTGAGATAGAGAGGGGCGGGCATGGCCTAGGCAACAGGCGTGCCATATGACTACCCCCAGAATCCACAAACAAGGCTGTGATGGGTCTTGGCATTGGTAAGTGCGCCTTGGTGGACTACGGTGTTACGGTCACAGACCAGGTAATAACTGGAGTGCTTAGGCATGACCACTACATCCGATACAGAGCAGTTGCGTAAGTGTCTTCGTGCCCAACTAAGAAAGTTAGGTGGCGCGGGGCCGTTGTGTGTTTCATTGAACCGTAACGGGCAAGTCAAGTATGACGAATCCATAGCTAGGGGGCGCGGGACGGATATGAATCCCAACCCAGAAGAATTTGCTAGAGCACTTCTAGTGCTACATGTCGTCTACGACCTTGAATACCCAGCCGAGAGGATTTCTCTAGAGCACCAGGTTGCTGCTCGTGCTGGCCGGTCCAAGTCCGGTCCAAAGTGGGTGGATATTGCCTTAGAGAGCGAATCGGGTGAGGTGTGGGCACTCATTGAGGCAAAATCTCCTGGTCAATTTGATGTTGAGCGAGACAATGCTTGGGAAGGTCAGCTATTTGGACTTTCTCGGTTCTTGACACCACAACCACAGTGCCTTGCTTTGGCAACTTGGGATATTGATGCTAACACAGCTCGTTTAGAAGTGGCCAATACTCAGGAGTATGATCAGTATAGCGACTGGCATAGTGAAGGGGAGCCAACTACAACTTCTATCCCTTCTGGATATGGGAAGCCATGCCAACCTGTTTTTGTTAATGGTGGTACAGGCGAATTTGAAGCTCAACTAAGAGAAGATGTCTCAAGTCAGGAGCTTGTGCGGCTACAGGACCAGATCCACACAATACTCTGGGGGGGGGGGCTTCAGAGGACAGCGATATATTTCACTTACTAACACGGCTAATCCTCGCGAAAATCCACGATGAAAAATCGACCCCGAGAGGCGAGCAATACAAATTTCAACTTTTTGAAAACGAATCAATATCGAAGTGTTTAGAGCGACTTGATCATCTGTACCAAGATGCTGCGACCGCTAGATTGCGGTCAACCACCAATTTAAAACTTCATGA
>JAAXHB010000029.1 GCA_012271125.1 Actinomycetota bacterium
CCACGGCACCGTCCAAATCGTCTTGACCACCGCCGGAGCAACTTCAGATGTACTCGCCAACGACAACATCACAATGGATCGCTATGTTGGCGTCGCGGTCGACACCTTCATTCCCGTCCTTGACAACGACCAATGCGGTGCCAGCTGCGCCGGCTTCCAAATCGCCACTCAGCCCACCAACGGAACGCTCACCATCTTCCCAGGCAACTCAATCCGCTATGTCGGTGACGCCGCAACCGACAAGTCCGTCACCTCAGACTCATTCACCTACACCACAACCGACGCAAGCACAGCCGCCACCGTCACCATCAACTTCAACAATGTCGACAACCTTGGCGATGACCTCACATTCGTAGGACGCACAGGCACAGCCGCGGTCACCCAGACCATCACCATAAACGCCAACGACACCTGCGCCGATGACTGCTTCGGGCTACATGTGGTTAATCAGCCCGTAGTCGGTGCTGCCCATGTCAAGGGTGACGACATCTTGTTGTCCATCCCAGCGACTCTGGCAGCTCCGCCAAACTTCACCTTCACCTACGCCACCGAAAACACCGTAGATAACCCTGAACACCACGGAACTATCAGCATCATCGTAGGTGCCCCCGGCACTGATGTGCTAGTAGATGACGCAATTACTGTAGATGTTCGAGGATCGGGGTTCCCCAGCCCATTCGTAATTGATGTCACAGCCAACGATGGCTGCAGTGACAGTTGCTCCGGACTGTCCATCGTAGACCCACCAGATCCTGTATATCCAATCCCTGGTTTTGGCAACACGGTTACACCTAATGCGGATGGCACGGTTACCTACACCATAGGAGAATACTTCCCACCCATTGCCACTGCCGACCGGTTTTTTGACTTCACCTATCGCACATCGGCTCAGTCAACACCTGCCACAGTCCAAGTTCGCTTGAAGCTCTTTGACGACCTCGGCAGCGACACTCACTTCATTGATCGCAACGGCACAGATTCTCTAACGCAAGAGCTGCCAAGCACAAGCAACTCAAATGGTGACACCGACGTCTGCGGCGGTCTCTGCAGAGGTCTCCGTGCTCTCAGTCAGCCTGAGACCGGCTCGATCGCTCTCAACGATGCCGAATCACGCTTCGTCTTCAGCCTTGAAGACGGTGACACTGTTACCAATCCGCTCACCTTCCACTACACCACTGACTCCGCCTGGGACTACAACTATGAATTCGCCACCGAAACCCTCGTAGTCGGAGACGTAGACAAGGACACCCTCCTCAACGACACCATCGACGTGCCACGTGCTGGCACCGGACCCGTCGACATCAACCTTGACGTACTCGACAACGACTTCTGCGGTGCCGGAGACGCTGACGACTGCGCCGGCATGACCGTCACGCAACCAGGTGCCGGCACCACAGCCGTTGTCACCGACCCAGACACCAGCTACCAGCAGGTCCGCTACACCCTCGCCGACGGTGCTAATTCCACCAACGCAGCCCAAACCTCCACCTACACCACCACCGGCTCAACCGATGCCGATAACGCCTCGGTCTCCGCCACTGTCACCATCAACTTCACCGCCGCCGATGCACTCACTGACGACACCATCACCATCACCCGAGCCGGCGACGCCACCGCCACTGGCTCAGTCGACGTCACCGCCAACGACACCTGCATCGGTGGCACCTGCTCAGGCATCGAAATCGTCACCGCACCCACCAACGCGAGCTACCTGACCCTCGGCTCTGACGGCAAGACCTTCACCTACACGATCCCAGCCAACGCTGCCGCCGTCGTCAGCGACAGCTTCACCTACAAGACCTCTAACTCCGCTACACCAGCCACCGTCACCATCACTGTCAGCGGCTCCGACGCACCCAAGGCCGACTCCCTAAGCGCAGAACGCACCGGCACTGAAGCCGTAACCGCGACCTTTGATGTCGCCGCCAACGACGTCTGCACCAGCCAATGCCTCGGCATGTCGCTCGTCACGAGTCCGACACACGGCACAGCAACAGTCGTAACCAATCCAGCCACCGGCGCATCCACCATCCGCTACGAAGTGGCTGCTGGCACCCCCGCAACCGCTACAGACTCCTTCACCTACACGACCAGCAACGCCACCGGCAATGCCACAGCCACCATCACCTTCAGCGATCCCAAGGCTTCAGTTGACGGCCTCAACCCCGACTACGACTACATCGTCCGCACCGGCACCGCCGCGGTCAACAAGGACATCACCGTCCTAACCAACGACGACTGCGTCACTAGCTGCGCCGGCCTCGCCGTTGAAGGCACCGCGAGCTCAGGCACCGCAGCACTCAACGGTGCTGGCACTGCAATCACCTACACAGTCGGCGACGGCAACGCCGTGACCAACCCCGCCACCTTCAACTACTCCACAACCGCCGCCTCAGACGCCGCCGACCACGGCACCGCAACCATCCGAGTCGCTTCAACCGGCACAGACGCCATCGCCAACGACACCGTCGCCATTACCCGCCTCGGCGTAGAAGCCATCGATGAGACCATCAACGTCACCGCCAACGACGCCTGCGGCGCAGGTTGCGCAGGACTTGCCATCGCCACCGCCCCATCCGCAGGCGATGCCACCGTCAACACTGACGGCACCATCACCTACACCCTCGATGAAGGCACCGCCGCCACGTCAGACACCTTCGCCTACACCACCACACAACACAGCGGCAACGCCACCGTCACCGTCAACATCACCAACGTCGACGAACTCGCCGACGACCTCGTAGCACTGCGCCGCACCGGAACCGCCACCGCATCTACAACCATCACACCACTCGACAACGACGGCTGCGTCACAAATTGCTCCGGTCTCGCCATTGAAACCACCCCATCGGTTGGCACCGCCACCGCATCGGGCAACAACATCACCTACACCATTGGTGACGGCGTCACCGCCCACGCACCGGTCACCTTCACCTACTCCACCGACACAACCACCGACGCCGCCCACTACGGCACGGTCACGATTGTCTTCTCCGACGCCACTAACTCCCAAGACATCCTCCTGCCTGACACAGTCGAGCTAGACCGACCTGCTGGCACCACCAACGGCACAATCATCGACGTCATCGCCAACGACACCTGCGTCGACACCTGCGCCGGCCTCACAATCAGCGCACAACCCGCCAACGGCACTGCCACGATTCTCGTCGACGGCACCATCAGCTACACCTCCACCGCTGACACCGCCAACTACCTGCCGGTCGACTCCTTCACCTACACAACCACTGCCCAAACCACCCCGACAACGGTCACTATCACCTACAACAACATCGACGCCCTCAAAGACGACTACTCCAGCATCGAGCGCACCGGCAC
>JAAXHB010000213.1 GCA_012271125.1 Actinomycetota bacterium
ACGTGTTTGAGTTTGACCATTTCGGTGGCGGTGTCGGCGACATTGATCACTTCGGCTGCCATGTCACGTCCGGTGAGGATGACGTTGACCTTTTCGGGGCGGGCTTGCAGCGTGGCGACGACGTCGGCGACGGCGATCCAGTCCCAGGTGATCGGGTAGCTGACCTCATCTAACACGATCAGGCGATGGCTTTCAGCGGCGATCAAACCCTTGGAGAAGTCCCAGGCAGCCACGGCTTTAGCGCGAGACTCATCGAGATCGGTTGAATCCCAGGTGAAGCCGTCGCCGGCGGAGAACCAGTCGACGCCGAGGCTACGGCAGACCTTTTCTTCGCCGGTTTGCCAGTCGCCACTTTTGAGGAACTGCACGACCGCTACCTGCCATTCGAGAGCGACGGCTCGAAGCAGGGTGCCGAAGGCGGCGGTGGATTTGCCCTTGCCGTCACCGGTGTTGACCAGCACCAGCGACGAAGCAGAGCGCAGCTCGTCTTGGGCATAAGGGCGTTCGGTTTCTGGCTTGGTAGTCACTGGCGTAAGGCTAGGTGAGAGCGGCTTGAAGGTCGACGACGTTTAAGACCTTAATAGTGGACTGACTAATCGTGCCGAGACTATGCCAGCCCGTTTCACCGCTGCCAGTCCATGTGACTCGCCAGGAAACAGTCACCGTGGCAAGCAAGGTGCCCGCGGCTGGGGCGTTCGTAAACGTATGCGTGCAGTTGGAGCTTTGCTGGGCGCTGGACTTTGTGGGATCCCAAGTCTTGGCGTAATCCTGGCTGCTGGTGCAAACCAGCTTCCCATAGCTGCCGAAATCCCACGTAACCCGATCAAATTGACGCGACACAGAAGCCCAGGTGCGCCCCGCTTGGAAACGAGCCACGCGATAGGCAGTGTTGGTCGTGTAAGCAAACCAAGTCTCAGTGCCGACGACTTGGCGCGTAGCGGGTGCGACGTCTGTACTGATACTGCGGAAACTCAGTCGCCATTTGCCCCAGCTCGCTACCTCATAGGCATTCACCACAGAGCCAGGAATTGAACTGCGTGCCCGGTGAACCAAAAGACGTGGATAGCCGGTCATACGTGCCGAGCTGCGATAGCAGTCGATCACGAACAAGCCGTTGACAGTGAGCGTCGTTGCCGGTCGGGTGTCGTCGGCGTCCCAGCCGCCAGACTGCTTGCCGGACTTGTAGTAGACGCAGTAGGTGACGTTGCCTAACGGGGTGGGGCTAACGGCATTGACCTTTCGAATGGACTGACTGTCGCTTAGCTCGACACATACACCGACGATGGTGGAGCATGACGAGATATTGATCGGTGGGTTATCGCCAGGTGACTGAGCGGGTGTGACAGCCAATTGGGGGTGTTGGGATGATTGGATGAGTGGTTGGGCGTAGGTGGGGATGGTTGGGGTAACCGCTGTCAACAAGCCGGCTGAAGCAAGCAGGACGATGGTCTTGGCGACAAGGCTGAGGCCGGGCTTATGCAGATGGTTGCGGGTTAGAAGTTTGCGATACATGAGTTCAGCTCCTCGTGTCCGTCGTGGATGAATGTGTCGCTAAGCACCACATCGTCGGCTTCGTAGAAGACGATGTGTGACAGCGAGATGAGAAGTGGCTTGTCTCTGCCCGCAAAAAGTTCGGCCCAGCGTTCGGCACCCCATTCGGTGGCGGGCACTGGTCGGGAGTAGATGTCGGCGGGGGTGAGCAAAAGGCAGAACTCGCCAAACTGGTAATCGTCGACGACGGGTGATGCGTTAGTCCAGACGACTCGATCTGTGCCCCAGAATGCTTGAGCTAGGTCAATGACGTTGGCGTTGCCGGTGAGGCGGTAGCCCTCGTAGCGAGCCTCGGTTACCTCACCCTCTATGCGGGATTGCTCAAGAGCATCAGCAAGCGGCTGAAGCGGATCGAGGGGTGTGCCGACTTCAGAAGGCTCTGTTATGGATGTTGTTGTAGGTGGAGGGTGAGTTGCTGGTGGGTCTGTGGATGTTGCGCTAGCAGCAAACGCAAACGGCGGCTCCTCATTGTCGCCACAGCTAACGAAGAGAGTGCTAATAAGCAGCACGGCTATGGGTATATGAATATTCATGAAAAGTAATGTAGTGAGTGTTTGTATGTTTCACAATATCTAGTGTTGTTTTATTTTTTTTAGTTATTGATTAATGTTTTAAAAGTTGTTTTGTGTTTGTGGGTAGTGGAGTATGGTAAGGGGATGGCGTGGTGGGGGTGGGTGTTGGTTGCGGTGGCGGTGCTGCTACTCGTCACAACGATCAAAGACCTCACGCAAAAAAAACGCGCCATCTTGCGCAACTTTCCGGTGATCGGGCACCTGCGGTATCTGTTGGAGTCGTTTGGGCCGGAGTTGCGCCAGTACATCGTCAGCGACAACGACGAGGAGCGGCCTTTTAATCGCAACGACCGACGCTGGGTTTACGCCACCGCGAAAAAGCAGAACCCGTACTTCGGGTTTGGGTCGGATAATCGCACAGAGGTTCCGGGCTACATCTTTTTTCGTCACTCGGCGTTTCCGGTGACCTCTGATGCGCCGGCTGAGGAGTTGCCGGCGCGCAAGGTTTTGGGCGAGTGGCGGAACCGGCCGGGGGCGTTTCAGCCGCGCTCGGTGATCAACATTTCGGGACTGTCTTATGGATCACTGTCGGCGCCGGCGATTGAGGCACTGAACAAGGGTTCTGCTGTTGCGGGATGTTTGCATAACACCGGCGAGGGTGGCATTAGCGACTATCACCGCTGCGGTGGGGATCTGATCTGGCAGCTTGGGTCGGGGTATTACGGGGCACGCACCGACGATGGGCGCTTTGATATGGACAAGTTCCTTGCTGGTGTGGAGTCAGCACCGGTTAAGGCGATTGAGTTGAAGCTGAGCCAGGGTGCCAAGCCGGGGTTGGGGGGTGTGTTGCCGGCGGCGAAGGTGACGCCTGCGATTGCTGAGGCGCGAGGTGTGCCGGTGGGGGTGACGATTCGCAGCCCTAACCGTCACCCAGAGTTTGACGATGTTGAGGGGCTGGTTGGCTTTGTAGAGAGGCTGGCGAGTGCTAGCGGGTTGCCGGTGGGGATCAAGTCGGCTGTGGGTGAGCGACAGTTTTGGAAGGAGCTAGCTCAACATATGGCAGCCACCGGACAGGGACCGGATTTTGTGAGCATCGACGGTGGCGAGGGTGGCACCGGTGCGGGGCCGCTGACCTTTACCGATCATGTGGCGTTGCCGTTTCGGGTGGGGTTTTCTGAGGTGTATCAAGTGTTTGCTGAGGTGAACTTGCACAACGATGTGGTCTTTGCCGGTGCGGGCAAGCTGGGATTTGCCCGTGAGGCAATGGTGGCGATGGCGTTGGGGGTGGATTTGGTGAACGTAGGGCGTGAGGCGATGATGGCGATTGGCTGCATTCAGGCACAGCGTTGCCATACCGGGCATTGTCCAACTGGGGTGGCGACGCAGAGTCGCTGGCTGACTCGGGGGCTTGACCCGGAGAATAAGTCGGTGCGGTTAGCGAATTATGTGGTGGGGTTGCGAACTGAGCTGCGGCGATTGTCAGAGGCGATGGGGGCGACGCATCCCAGTGGGGTTGACCCGTATGCGGTGGAGATTCAGACTCGGCGAGGTGAGATGACGCACCTGCTCGACGGGTACGACTATTCAGATACTGCGATTAAGGCGAGGGTGAGTTCGGTTTAGCCCGCTTGAACTAGGTCTTCAAGGCGATCTAGTTCGGCATCTATGAGGTTGCGGATGCGCTCGATCTCGTCGAGCAAGTCGTCGTCAGTGCTGTCGTCGTTAGCTCCGGTGCTCTTGTCATTGTCATCAGTCATGTCGTCGTCATCGTCAACGGCGACATCAGCTCCGATGTTCGTGCCGTCGCCGTCACCATCATCGCTGCCGTCGGTGACAATGGGGGGCACGGTGGCGCCGGTGAAGTCGGCACCTGGGTAGAGCTGCTGCAGGGCGTCTTCCAAGGTGTTGCCGAGTGCGGTGCGATCACCTACGGCGGCAATAACGCCGGCGAGCAACGGAATCTGGGTGCCTTGGGCGCGCACATATAGAGGACGCACATAAAGCATCGAGTCGTCTACGGGCAATAGCAACAGGTCGCCGAAGTCGACCGAGGAGCCCTGGTCGTTCAACAGGGTGAGTTCGCGACTTATGTCGGGGTTGGTGGAAATGTTGGAGGCGACGATGGCTGGGCCGGGGGCTAGCAGGTTGGACATTTCATAGGACACGAGGCGTGAGGTGCCGTCGGGGCGGGTTTCGCCGACCATGAAGGCGGTGAGCTCCTTGCGGCTGTCGTCGTCAGAAACGGGAACGAACGAACGCAGCGCCACGAAGGACGGCGCGTTTTCGCCGGGGAGCTGGATCAACGAGTAGTAGGCCGAGACTCGGCGCTCGCGGCTGGTGATGATGCCGCTTTCGCCGACGACGGCTTCGGAAATCCCGCCGGCGGAGACGCTGCGGCCTGGGTCTTGTGCCACTGCCCAGAGCTCGGTGCCGATGATTAGAGCCTCAGGATCGGAGACCTGATAGGACGCCCACATGTTGGTCTGCATGGTGAACAAGTCGTTCGGGAAGCGCAGATGGTCACGCAGCTCGGCAGGCATTTCGTCGAAGTCGGTGAACAGGTCGGGGAAGGCGGATTGCCAGGCGGCGATGATCGGGTCGTCGATGGGCATCACGTAGAGGGTGACGTCGCCGGTGTAGGCGTCGACCACGACCTTGACGGAGTTGCGCACGTAGTTGGCTTCGGAGTTGCGCAGGTCAGACCAGGTGGCGAGGCCGCTGACGTCGGCACGCTGGGAGTAGGGGTAGCGGTCGGTGGTGGTGTAGGCGTCGACTATGTAGTGGATGCGTCCGTCGTGAACCACGGGGTAAATGTCGGAGTCGAGCTCAAGGAACGGAGCGACGGAGCTGACCCGGTCGCGCACGTCACGGATGTAGATGATCTTGGTGTCGCTGCCGACGAAGTTGGAGATGAGCGGGTCGAGCTGGCCGAAACGCATGGCGAAAGCGCTGCGACGCAGGAACGAGCTCATGTCGACGCCGCCGTCGCCGGTGTAGCGGAAGCTGACGTCTTGGCCGTTGCCGTCTACATAGTCGACCTCGTCACGAGTTGCGCCGACGAGGGCGTAGCCGCTGAGATCTTCGCCTACGTAAATCTGCGGCTCGTTTAGGTCTAAGTCGATGCGGTTGTCGATGTCGACGGGCAGGCCGCCGGCGATGAACTCGGGGCTGCCTCGCACGTTGGTGACGTTGGCTCGTGCCATTGCCATGCCGTAGCCGTGGGTGATGGCGACATGTTGGCGTTCCCATGAGCCGAGTTCGCTCAAGTTGAGCTCGCGGGCGGCGAGCACGACCTGGGTTAGTTCGCCGTCGACTTCGTAGCGGTCGACGTCTAAGACAGGGGCGAAGCGGTAGAAGTCGCGTTCGCCCTGTTCTTTGTCGAAGGTGTCGGTGAGTGTGTAGGGATCGAGGATGCGGGCGTTACGCACGGTGGCCGAGGCATCGCGGATTTGCGCGGGGCTTAAGTCGTCGTCGTAGTCGAAAACTTCAAGGGTGACGTCGGTTCCGGGAGCGAGCGAGTAGGCGGTGCGGGTGGCGGAGATGTTGTCGGCGGTGTAGGTGGCTTCCCGTGCAGTGGTGTTGGGGTCAACTCGGAAACGTTGCACGAAGGCGGGGTAGATGTTGCCCATGACGAGCGACACGAACGCCCACAGGCCAACGGCGAGTGCTGGCAGTATCCAGCCGCGGCGGCGCAGGTTGACGAACAGCAGCGCGGCGGCGAATAGAGAGATTGCCAGCAACAGGTTGAGGGCGGGGAGTTTGGCTTTGACGTCGGTGTAGAGGGCACCGTCGACGACGCCACGGGTGGAGATGGTGAGGTCGTAGCGGTCGAGCCAGTAGTCGACGGCTTTGATGAGGGCAAGCACAGCGAGGATGGCTGAGAGATGGACTTTGACGGCGGGCAGGACTCGTGGGGTGCCGGCGGGCGGTTGCATGCGGATGCCGCCGGCGACGTATTGGTATAGGGCGGTGACGATGAGGATGATGACGAAGGTGGCAAAAAGCCAATTCATGACAAATGACAGGAACGGCAGGCGGAAAACGTAGAAGCCGATGTCGGTGTTGAACAG
>JAAXHB010000214.1 GCA_012271125.1 Actinomycetota bacterium
GGGGGTGGGGGCGGTGTGTTGCTGGAGTGCGGGCAACATCATGGTGCGAGAGATTGAGCTGCCGTCACTATGGCTGGCGTTTTGGCGAATGGTGATAGGCGCGGTCGTTTATACCGCGGTGCTGCTAATCAAAGGGCAACGGCTGAGATGGCCGGAGTTCAAGGCGTGTATTACGGTGGCGGCGCTGTCGGGGTTTTGGTTTGCCACCTTCTTTGAAGCGCTGCAATCCACGACCATCGCCAACGTCACAATGATCGGGGCGCTGCTGCCAGTCGTGTTGTTCGCAGTGGCGGCACGGAAGTTTGCCGAACCGGTGACCTTGTGGCTCGTTGGAATGTGCTTCGTAGCACTCGCAGGGTTGGCGCTGGTGCTGTATGGGTCAACAGGCCTTGATACTTGGAGCGCACGAGGAGACCTGTTTGCGCTGGTCACGCTTGTCTTATGGTCAGCGACATTTGCGATGACCAAAAGCGTGCGCCAACACGTAGGAGCGCTGGAGTTTCAAGCAACCGTATGGATCGTCGGCGCAGTGGTACTAGCTCCGGTGGCGACGATTTCCACCGGCGGGATTGTGTGGCCGAGTGGAGTGACCTGGGCGTGGGTAGCAGCAATGTTGGCAGTGCCGGGGACAGGGCATCTCTTGATGACATGGGCACATCGCCACGTCAAGTTGACCTTGACGTCGATGACAACGTTGGCGGTGGCACCTCTGTCGATGATGGGGGCTGCCATCTTTCAGGACGAGCCGGTGGTGGGGTTACAGATTTTCGGGGCGGTGGTGGTGATGGTGGTGCTCGTGCTGGTGATTCGCCGCGAGGCACGGATTGATCAGACCACGAGCAAAGACGAGACACCCCTGGTGGAAGGAGTTGGCGAACCGCCGGTGTGATGGGTGACCCTTTAACCCTGTGAGTGGGGTCGCTTTAGCATGAACGAGATGTTTCGGCTACAAATCATCGGCGGCGGCAATATGGGCACCGCCCTGCTAGGCGGACTAGTTGAACGCGGCTGGGCTCAGGCATCCGAAATCCACGTGGTTGAGCCGGATGCCGGTCGGGTTGAGGCTGTGAAGAAAGCAGCTGATGGTGTTTCGATAGCGGATACACCGGTAGAAGGTGTGGATGCGGTTATTGCGGTTAAGCCCGATGTGGTACCGGCAGCGGTGGCGGCGTTGGCTGGAGTCAAGCGAGTGTTGTCGATAGCAGCGGGAGTGTGGATAACCAAAATTGAAGGACTGATGGGAGAAGGTGCTGTTGTATTACGGGCAATGCCGAACACACCTGCGCTGGTAGGCGAAGGCGCGGCTGCTTTAGCTGGCGGAAGTGCTG
>JAAXHB010000215.1:0-604 GCA_012271125.1 Actinomycetota bacterium
TCTCTACGCCGTTGACACCTGTCGGGTATCCGCCGGCGAAAATGCCGACGCATAACACACCGACAAAGCCCATCACGCCGTGGACTGCTACCGCGCCGACGGCGTCGTCAATGCGGCGCTTGCGTTCCAGCCAGTTGGCGGTCACATATGCCAGACCTGCCGCAAAGAACGACAACAACACCACCAGAGACGGGCTGTAAATGTCGGCACCTGCTGAGACAGTGACAACGCCGGCAAGCCCACCAGAAAGCGTCCAGAACGGATCACCTTTGGAGAAGATGTAACCACCGGCGAATCCGCCTGCGAAACCCATCGTGATCGTGAACGTGATCGCCGAAAGCGTCGCCGGGCTGAAGTAAATGTTCGCCCAGCCCGGAGCGGTGTCGGTGGTTATCGCCAGACACGCTGCGTAGAAGGCGTAAAAGCCGGTGAAGATGATCATCAACCCCATCAGCGTCAGGTGCAGGTTGTGCGGTCTGAACGTTCGAGCGTTGCCGTCCTTATCGAAACGGCCGATTCTTGGTCCGAGGTTTACTAGCACGCCCAGAGCAAAGATGCCTGAGATGCCGTGCACAACACCTGATGCGGCGAAGTCGTGATAGCC
>JAAXHB010000215.1:631-1382 GCA_012271125.1 Actinomycetota bacterium
ATCCGCTCAAGCACAGCGCCAGACATGATCGATCCCGTCGTCCAGGAGAACAGCACGAACGCAGCCCAGAACACACCGGAGATATTGTCTCCGAGGTTCGGACCCATCGAGCCGTCCCATGGAACGCCGTAGCCATCACCACAGAAGTAGGCGCCTTCGCCGGCTTTGCCCCCCCCTGTGGCGTCGCCGGTGAACTTCAAGCCTTCTTCCATGCAGAAGTACACCCACCAGCCGAAGTAATAAAACGTCGGCGTGACTACGGCGATCGTCATAATGTTCTTCATCGCCGTCGCCATGATGTTTTTGCGGCGGCTGACGCCAGCTTCGTAGGTCATAAAACCCACGTGCAGCAACCACATGATCGCGACGGTGAAGAAGTAGTAAGCCTCTATGAACGTTGTATCAACGGTCATTGACTCACCCCCAATACTTCAATCTTGTAGTGCCTGATTCCGATAATCAGGCAGTTTTTGGCATCCGATTCAAATAATCGGACCCTTTGACGGTATCACAGCCCGCTTCTTTGACCCATTTCGACAACACCCACAGCTGCGCGCGTTCAACCCTGCCAGTCCACTCGAACTACCTGACGGGCTTTCCAACCTCACCCCTACCATTCAGCCTCCTGTTGAAATCTGGGGTATCGTTAGGGCATGTTTGGAATTCTTAAATCGGTGATCTTGGCGTCCGTGATGGTTGCTGGGATTGTCGTGCCCGCTGGGGCTCAGGAGGCTCGCGGGGGGGGGGCAAT
>JAAXHB010000002.1 GCA_012271125.1 Actinomycetota bacterium
GGGACCACACCCACAAATTACTGCACAGAAATTTACCACTTGAAAGTGATTAATTGGCAACCATAGGACACACCTGCATCGTAAGACATGCCAACAAAAGCACAACACCCCAACCAGCATTTTACACACATCATAAATGATCTAGACTGATTATGATGACCACACCTATATTTCACAAACTACAAAGACAAGAACTCAACCAAACTGGCACCCAATTCATACAGCAGATGTCTACCTAAGTTTGTCTTGTGTTACCACACCCACACACCACAACACAGGGAATTTACATCTTCATCGTCAACATTTGGCCACCACAGGACACTCATACAACGTAACATGTTAACAAATTGACAACCACCAACTGGCACAAAATACATTCTGCAATAAGATTTATGGTGACCAAACCTACATATCAAGACAAATAAGATTAAAAACATCAAACGTAACACGAGATAAGAGATACAACATGACTCGCCAACAAACCACATCTTACACGCACTACAAGGTACTTAGTATGGATCACACACACAAAACACAACATAGAACATCAAAAACATCAACGGTAACTCGTGGCAACCAGAGGACACAGCTCATTCCACAGACACGCCAATACATAGAGCAAAATGCTACGACAAAATTTATAATAGGACTACAACCACAAACCACAACACAGAGATTTACATCAACACTTGCCAACCAGAGAACATTCGTATATCGTCACGTGCCTACAAAACCACAATACCCCAACTGGCACAAAATACATAGAACAGAAGGGTTGATCATTGGGACCATACCCACAAATAACACAGAGAAGAGATTAAAGTCTACGGTTAAAAATTTCATTGTAACAACGCCTAAAAACCACATTTTGTTGGCATGTTCGACGTGTTCTCGTTGACAAGCGGTACTTTTGATGTTTTAAATCTTTATAAAATCACAAACCCCGGACAATATAACATATCAAGGTTTACCACACCCACAATCACAACAGATATTAAACATAATTCTTAGGACACTTATCTTTCTACAGACACGCCCACAGATGCCCTAAACTCCACCAACCCTAATGGCACTCCATAATAAATTTCTAAGTTTATTATGGGACCACACCCACAAATTACAGCACAGAAAAATTTACAACTTGAAGGTCAACAATTGGCAACTAAAGGACACACCTACATCGTCCGACATGTCAACGAAACAATGCACCACCAGCATTTTACATGCAGCATAAAAGTTCTAGATTTATTTGAGCACCACACCCATATTTCACAACACAGAGATTTAAAACATCAATGGTAATTCTTAAGAAGAAAGACACTTCTCTTTCATGCTCACAAACCAATACACAGACAACATTGGGCAATCACAGATGATGCTTACATCATGACACACCAACAAAGTAACCCCCAATGTCCAGGGCGAACACACCAACAAAACTGCATAGGAAATTTAAAACATCAAAGGTAACACTTAGCAACCACAGGACACACCCCATGCCACAGACACGTCCACACATTCACAACAACTCTAACAACACTGGCACTTAATACATGCGGCAGATGTCTACTTAATTTTATCTTGCTACCACTCACACATACCAGGAATTTAAAACTTCATCGGCAAAATTTGGCCACCACACAACACGTCTTCAGCCAACAAATTGACAACCTTCAAAATAAATCCTGCAAACGGGATCAAGATTAACACCCACAATTCAAAACACAAACGAGATTTAAAACATCAAACGTAACACAAGACAACATGAGCTACAACAGGAGTCGCCAACAAACCCCATCAGATAATTACTAGGGAGCACACCCACATAACACAACACAGAAGATTGAAAACATCAACGGTAACCCGTGGACCCCAGAAGACACACTTATTGCCACAGACACGCTACCACATGACAAACTGCAACTCAATACATACAACAAAAGGTTACGACAAAGTTTATAATAGGACTACAACCACAAACAACAACATAAATTTACATCAACACTTCGCAACCAGAGGACAAGCGTATATCGTCAGACACGCCTACAAAACTACAACAACACCCCTAACTGGCACAAAACAAAAGGACCGCACCCACAAATAACGGAGCAGAGATTTGAATCTATGGTTAAGAATTTCATTGGGACCACGCCTACAATACAGAGATTTAAAACATCAAAGGTAGCACTTGGCAAACAGAGAACACGCATACATTGTCAAACATGACACAACCCCCCATGCAGCATAATGTATCTAGGTTTATTATGGGGACCAAACCAACAATCACAACACAGATTAAAGGTAAAAACAAGACACTCATCCTTCCACTGACACTCCCACGGACACCCACAAACTTAATGGCACACATTTCTAGGTTACGACTAAGTTTTCTTATGGGACCACACCTACAAAATACAGCAAAGAAAATTTACTACTTGAAATTCAATAATTGGCAACCATCGGACACACCTACATCGTTATACATGCCAACAAAACAAAAACGCTCCAACCATCATTTACATAGAGCACCTAGATTGATTATGAGGACCACACCCATATTTCACAACAGAGATTTAAAACATCAATGTTAACTCTTAGGAACAATGACACTTCCCCTTTACACTCACAAAACAGTACATAGAGATTTACAACAACAAAAGCAACACTGCGCAACCACAGAAGACGCGTACATCATGACA
>JAAXHB010000216.1 GCA_012271125.1 Actinomycetota bacterium
TTCAACCCCGCCAGCCCAACTCACGCTGACTAGTTAAAGAATCACAGATGTTTCAGCAAGTGGTATTTGGGGCGGTGCTCGCTGGTGGTGGCAGCACCCGAATGGGCACTCCCAAAGCTCTAATCGAAATCAATGGCGAAGCAATGGTGGTACGTGCTGTTAAAGCACTCAAAGATAGCGGCGTCGAAAAGGTCGTCGTTGTAGGACTAAGCGAACAACTACCTGTAGCTCAAGACGTGGATCTAGTGCCCGACCTATTCTCAGCTGAAGGTCCACTCAATGGGATCATCACCGCACTAACTCACTTCCAAGCCGAGGCACCAGACGGCGTAATAGCGACCTTGCCATGTGATGTGATCACTCCAAGCTCTGATTCAATCCGTGCCCTGCTCAACAAAATTGACGACTTTGACACCGCCGTCCCAGTTGTCGACGATCAACCCCAATGGCTTCACGCAGTCTGGAACATGATCTGTTTGCCAAAACTAAAAACGCAGTTCGAAAAAGGCATCAGATCGCTACATGAAGTCACCGAAGCACTAGATGTTGTCTATGTAGACGACACCAACGCAAGCGCATACGCCGACGCTGACTCCCCAAGTGACCTGCCTCACTAGCCTTGACCACAGTGTCTGGCTCTGAATGACCAGATGCCAAACCGGAGGTAAAAGCCATTTCTGAAGAAGTTCCAGCAATAGATGTTCATGAACTCAAGGCACTACATGACCAGAGTGCCACCGTGTTTGATGTGCGCGAACCCGATGAATACGAGGAATCGCACATTCCAGGCGCAATCCTCGTCCCGCTAGCAACCGTGCCGGACGAAGTCGCACGTTTTGCAACCGCAGCCAGCAACAGCACGATCTATCTGGTCTGCGGATCAGGAGGACGAAGCGGTCGAGCCGTCTCGTTCTTGCGCGACGAAGGCATCGATGCCATCAATGTCGACGGCGGCACCAAAGGCTGGATCGCCGCCAATTACCCAGTCGAATAACCCCAGTCAAATAAGTTCCAGTTAAATAGGACAAGTCAAATAAACCCAAGTCAAACAAACCAAGCCTTGTCCCACCGCTACATCGACAAGCAGGACGATCTCGCAGCACTAATCAAAGAGATAGCGCCACAAGCTCGCCTAGCAATCGACACCGAGTTCCACCGCGAGCGCACCTATTGGCCTCACCCCGCTCTTATTCAAATCGGCTGGCAAGACGGCATTGCTCTAGTTGACCCCTTAGCAGTCGACGTCTCCCCACTTAAGGACATATTTGACAGCGACACCTTGATCGTGTTTCACGCAGCCGACCAAGACCTTGATGTGCTTAAGCACAGCACCAAGGCAGTGCCCAAAAAGATTTTCGACACCCAGCTAGCAGCAGGCTTCCTCGGCTTTGGAATCCCATCATTGGAATCGCTTCACTGGACTTTGCTTGGCATCCGCACACCTAAACAACAACGCCTAACCGACTGGCTAGCTCGACCACTCACGCCGGCGCAGCTGAGCTACGCAGCCCAAGACGTCGAGCACCTACTACAGGTTCAAGCCAAGCTCGAAGACCAACTCAAAGATGCCAACCGACTGGATTGGGCTTACGACGAATTCGAGCTAACCGTTCAACGTGCTCAACATGAATGGAGCAACGACGACGCCTGGCGGAAGGTCAAAGACTTTCGTGTGTTGCGCGGCAACGAAGTCAGCGCCGCCCACGGCTTAGCAAAGTGGCGTGACAAAAGAGCCGCGCATCTCGACCGACCCGTCAGACAAGTCCTGTCCGACCTCCAAGTAGTAGCAATAGCTCAAGCTCAACCCAGCACCACCGAAGAACTAGCACAAGTGCGCTCAGTAAGCAAAGGACTCG
Source organism: Actinomycetota bacterium (assembly GCA_012271125.1). Classification (GTDB taxonomy): domain Bacteria; phylum Actinomycetota; class Acidimicrobiia; order Acidimicrobiales; family Aldehydirespiratoraceae; genus JAAXHB01. The sequence goes on from JAAXHB010000216.1 coordinate 1,857, forward strand.
CAACAGGACACTTGGGCAAGCAGATTCTCAACGCCGTTGCAAAAGGTTTGGAATCCAAATGGCAGCGCCCCAAAACCGCCAAACGCCAACAAGTAGTCGAAGGCCCACCCACGCCTCTCATGGTCGCATGGCTTAGACAGTTAGCACACGAAAGCAAAATCGAACCATCACTGCTTGCCACTCGAGCCGACATCGACGCCTTCGTGCGCTCCGAACCAGAATCACGGCTCTTGACCGGCTGGCGTCACGAAATGGTCGGCGCACCCCTGACAAGACTGCTCCAGGGAGAAGCAGCAATTGCCTTTGAAGACGGAACGCTCGTGCTAGAGGAACGAAGCCACCAAAAGTTGGGTCCCGCCAAGGCTGCTAATTTGGCAGCGAACTAGTCACAGCACTAATTTCACAGGTGTCAGAGCGTCGGAGACCGCTACACTTTCCAATCCCAAGGACGCGAATCCAAGCTCTGAAGCGAAACACAGAATCGGAGTTGCAGCCATGAAGAAGGGCAGACACCGCAGGTACGAAGAAGCTCGCAAGTTCAAGCGCTCATATGAAGACAACTTGCAAGAGCTGATCGACTCATTCAACGAGTCTGAAGAAGACGAATATGTCAAACCCGAGCACGCCGCTTGGGCTGCCGAGTTCGAATCCGACGACCCAGAAGACACCGCCGCCTAACTCATCTCGTCGTAATGACGCCAACGTCTGCGACGCTGCGCACGGCGACATGGCCTGCTATGCGTCGCTAATTTTCGGTTTCGTCGAGGATTTCTCCGAGGCGAACTACGTCTAGTTCGGTGACCGTGCCAATGAAGCGGTCTTCATTGTCGGCGACGGGCAACACGTCAACGTCTGCATGCTCCATGGCGACCACCGCATCACGCAAAGTCCAGCCTGGTCGAGCCACCGGCAAATCTGTGGTCATCATGACATCAACAGTTGTTTCTTCCCAATGTTCACGGCTGATGCCTTCAAGGTCTTTTAGTTGCGCCATTCCGAG
>JAAXHB010000217.1 GCA_012271125.1 Actinomycetota bacterium
ACACACGCCAGCGAGGGTGCGATGTAGCGCCCTGTTTAACTCGTCTGACATTTCAACGTTGGTGACTAGTAGCTCACCTGTTTCTTCGTCGACGATGTTGCGCCAGACCCGTTGCAACATTCGTTGCGCACCGACCACAGATCGGGTTTCCCAGGGGCGGTCTTGGTCAATTGGACCCATTGACATTTCATAAAGGCGCAGCGTGTCGGCACCATATGCAGCGTAGATGTCATCGGGTGCTACGGCGTTTTTGAGCGACTTGCCCATCTTGCCGAACATCCGCTCCACCGTTGAGCCCTCATGCGTGAAGCCGCTGTGCTCATCACCGGTAACTTCTTCGGCGTTTACATAGACGCCGCGGGCATCTTGGTAGGCGGCAGCGAGGATATATCCCTGGTTGATGAGCCGTTTAAAGGGTTCAGTGCCTGACACATAGCCAAGGTCGTAGAGAATCTTGTGCCAAAACCGGGCATACAACAGGTGTAAAACGGCATGCTCTACGCCGCCTACGTATAAGTCCACGCCGCCGATACCACCATCGGCAGGATCGGACATCCAATAACGCTCTGCTTTAGGGTCGACAAAGGCTTCGGAGTTCGTGGGGTCTAGATAACGCAGGTAGTACCAACATGATCCAGCCCAGTTAGGCATGGTGTTGAGCTCACGCCGATAACGCTTCATGTCACCGTCACCAATGTCGAGGTCGGTCTCGATCCAGTCGGTGACTCTGCCGAGCGGCGGTTCCGGGTCGGAGTTCGGGTCTAAGGCTCGTGGTGCCCAGTCGGTTAGCTCTGGGAGTTCCACCGGCAGCATGTCTTCGGACACGCCTATGGGGAGGTCGTTTTCGTCGAACAAGATCGGGAACGGCTCGCCCCAGTAACGCTGACGACTAAACAGCCAGTCGCGCATTTTGTAGTTGACGGCACCGGCTCCGTTGCTGGTTTGTTCAAGCCATTCAACAATGCGGTCAAAGGCTGATTTGACGTCTAGTCCGTTCAAAAAGTCGGAGTTGATTGCCACGCCGTCGCCGAGATATGCCTCGTTTTCGGGGTGATCAGGTGGCGTTGCCACGGTGCGGATGATCGGCAATCCAAACTTCTCAGCAAAAATCCAGTCACGTTCGTCCTGGCCGGGCACCGCCATAACCGCTCCAGTGCCATATCCCATCAGCACATAGTCAGCGATGAAAATCGGTACCCGTTCACCGGTGACAGGAACGACGGCGTCAGCTCCGACGTATACGCCGGTTTTTTCTCTATCGGTGCTGCGATCTTCATCTGTCATTGAAGCTGCGTTAGCGCGGTATTGAGCTACGGCTTCTTGAGGAGTCGCTGCGTCGGCAGTCCAAGCGGGGTTGGTGCCCTCGGGCCATTGGCCTGCTATGAGTTGATCTACCAGAGGATGCTCCGGCGCGAGCACCATAAAGGTGGTGCCAAAGATTGTGTCGGGTCGAGTGGTAAAGACTTCAATCGACAGTTCGGTCTCGGCGGTATTCGCTACAGGAAATGAGATGTGAGCACCAACTGAGCAGCCGATCCAGTTGCGTTGCATCGTTTTAATCGAGTCCGACCAGTCCAGTCGATCCAAATCTGCCAACAACCGATCCGCATAAGCGGTGATACGCAACATCCATTGTCGCATCGGACGTTTGAACACCTCATGGTTGCCCCGTTCGGAACGCCCTTGTGCGGTGACTTCCTCATTGGAAAGCACTGTTCCTAACGCTGGGCACCAGTTCACCGGCACCTCATCTAGATACGCAAGGCGGTAGCCGTTGATCGCCTCGACTTGCTGCACCTCCGACAGCGTTGCCCAGTCTGTGCGAGTCCCAGAAGCGTCCGGCACCCTGCGTTTGCCCGACTCAAACTCCGCTATTAACTCTGTGATTGGTCGTGCTTTCCCAGCGTCGGTGTCATACCAGGAGTTGAAAATCTGTAGGAAAATCCACTGAGTCCAGCGGTAATAGTCCACGTCGGTTGTGGCAAAAACTCGGCGCTTGTCGTGCCCTAGACCAAGACGGTCAAGTTGACGGGTCATGTTGACGATGTTGGTTTCGGTGTTTTCTCGAGGGTGTTGGCCGGTTTGTCGGGCATGCTCTTCTGCGGGCAGTCCGAAAGCGTCAAAACCCATCGTGTGCAAGACGTTGAAACCCGTCATTCGCTTGAAGCGGGCGTAAACGTCGGTTGCTATGTAGCCAAGCGGATGGCCGACATGTAGCCCCGCGCCGGATGGATACGGGAACATGTCCATGATGAACAGCTTCTGCCCAAGGCTTTGACCGTCATCGCTGCTGGGGTTTGCTACTTCATAAGCACCGGTCTCACGCCAATGTTTTTGCCAGCGCAGCTCGATTTCGTTTGCTAGCTCAGCGTTGTAACGATGTGGAGGTGCCTCGGTCACGAATCCACAAGGCTAGAACTGCCTCAGATACACCGCACGAAATCATTTTCAGCCATAAGTCACCGCTAGCAGAGTTGCCGATCCTTCACACTAAGTCACCACACTGCTAGAGTTGCGTTCCGCATCGTGGGACAGGTCCACAATGCGGAACAGCCGACTTTTGTGACATAAGTCACATTTGTCGGTGACCATTGTGCTTGTCACTGTGAACGTCACCTAGGTGACACCGAAAAAAATCGGAGGCTTGCGGAATGACCGATACCCCGTCTGATGCCCAAGACGTCAACGAAGCTGACGCAGGCGAAGACCTAGACCTATCGAGTCTCAACGACGAAGATTTGACCGCCCAAATGCACGACGATCTCTACGACGGCTTAGCCGATGAGATCGCCGAGGGCACCAACATATTGCTGGGCCGTGGCTGGTCAGCTGACAAGGTGCTCAACGACGCTCTCGTGGAGGGCATGCGCATCGTCGGCATCGACTT
>JAAXHB010000218.1 GCA_012271125.1 Actinomycetota bacterium
CTTTTAACTGTTAATTAAAAGGTATTACTAATATAGCTAAATTATTCTAGAAGTTTTTAAAATATTAGTTTGTGGTGCTAAAGAGGCCCATGCCTAGGATATAGTTTCGGTATAGAAATAATTAGTTTCGACCTAATAACCGGGAAACCCTATATCTAGAAAAATAAGTTAAAAAAACTATTATATTTCAAATATAAAAATGGAACACCTTTTTCTGATTAAGCGTGTGTAAACTGCTAGCTAAGCAAAAACTTAACAATTTATGCTATTATTTGATTAGAAATCAAACCTACAAGTTTTAAATTAAAATATTCATATTAAAGGCCTAACTCTTAAAAGAATAATTATTCCTGTAATCATTACTCCCCCTAAATTTCTTTGAAAATTTATGTAAAACTCTGAATTTATCTCTCTTAAAATTTTCAATCCAAACGATAAATATATAAATATTATAAGAGCTGAGCTTCCAATAAAAACTAAAAAGCTAATTAGAGACAAATTAGCTTGAATTAGTCAAATTATTTTTAAAAAAAAACCAGGAAAAGGCGGGAGCCCGGCCATATTAATTAACATAATAAAACCGATAATACTTGATATCCTCCCAGAAGAGTGAATTTGCCTTCTCCTAAGCACCTCATTTGATTTTAAGAAGTATAGTACTATCGCGTAAAATATAAATCTATAAGTAATTAGTAGGTCAACTCACAGATTTGTATAATTTATTAGAGCATAAAGCATTCCCAAGAAAAAAACAGACGAGATTATAGAAAGTTTTTTAAGGTTAGTTAAATATAATCTTCTAAGCGCTGCTCCTAAAAAGCTTAAAAGACTAAAAACCTCTATTGAACTTAAATTTAATCTTGTTAGCATTATNNATTTTAAACATAATAATTACCCTAATAAAAAACATTATAAGTTTTCTACTAAAAAACTCTCTCTGTAAAATTAGAATTAAAATTAAAAGGCCGCTAAGTGCTTGAATTAAAAATAGCTTTATTCTTTCTTTAATTAATATATTCTTCCTGCTACAAAATAAATAAAACAAAAATCTAATTGTTCTAAGCTCTAAAAAAACTCAGGCCCTTAAAAACCTTATAGCAAGTAGCCCTTGAAATACTCTAAAGCTAATCATAGTTAATGTTAAAATCTTAATTGCTCAAACCAATAAGAGTACTCTTTCCTTAAAGATAAATTCATATTTGGCGCTTAAAGCCAATGCACTAGTCTGCCATTTAAGAACAAATTTTACTTACTTAAAAAAAGTTTTGGGGATCTTTCATACCTGTGCTCCATAGGAGGAAATCTGTGGGTTGCCTCTAAAGAACTAGATAAATATATGTTATATAAAATAGGCCGCTTTGAGCTAAAAGCCTCTAAAATTGTAAAAATCAAAAATAAAACTGCCACAATAGAGATTATTGACCCTGTTCTTGCCACTAAATTTCAACCCGTATAATAGTCAGGATAGTCTGAATAACGTCGTGGTATTCCTCTTAAACCCAAAAAATGTATCGGGAAAAAAGTTAAATTTACACCTGTAAATATTATCACAAATTGGGCCTTTAAATATATAGGATTTAAAGTTAGTCCTGCTATTAATGGGAATCAGTTAACAACTGCCCCTATAATGGCATAAACTGCGCCTATTCTTAATACGTAATGAAAATGTGCAACAACATAATAAGTGTCATGTAAAACTAAATCTAATGACGAGTTTGCTAAAACTACTCCCGTAAGCCCCCCCAAAGTGAACAAAAAAATAAAACCAAAAACCCATAATATTGGTGCCCTTAAAATAACAGAAGCTCCATATAAAGTCCCTACTCACCTGAAGACTTTAATTCCTGTAGGTACAGCAATTACTATGGTTGCTGTTGTAAAATATGCACGGGTGTCTGTGTCCATGCCAACAGTAAATATATGATGGGCTCAAACAACAAAACCTAAAACCCCAATAGCTAATATAGCATAAATTATCCCTAACGAACCAAAAACTTCTCTCTTACCTCTTTCCTGCGCTACAATATGAGTAATTAAACCAAATCCTGGTAAAATTAAAATATATACTTCTGGGTGTCCAAAAAATCAAAATAAGTGCTGATATAAAACTGGATCTCCGCCTCCGCTAGGATCATAAAATGAAGTGTTAAGGTTTCGATCAGTCAGTAATATGGTAATTGCCCCCGCTAAAACCGGTAAAGATAGTAGTAATAAAACAGCAGTAATTAAAACTGATCAAGAGAATAAAGATATTTGATCCCATAATATTCCTATTACCCGCAAATTAATTAAAGTTCTAAT
>JAAXHB010000219.1 GCA_012271125.1 Actinomycetota bacterium
CAAAGTCAGATTCGTCCAGATACTCAACCAGCGGCTCGTAGAGCTGCGAGCCGAAATCCAACACCGCGTGCGGATGGCGTTTCTTGACGAGATGCTCGATGAAGCTGTCCATCGCATTGACGTTGATCGCGCCAACCACACCGTGCACTGTGCCGTGTGACGACAGGTTGGTTACATTGACTCTCGCAGGTTTCAGTCCCTTGAATCGAAACAGCGTGTTGTTGCTCGGATCGAGATCGTAAGGGACAGCGTGCAGATACTCCGAAAGCAGCCTTGAGCAGAAGGACTTGCCAATCCCGCCTTTGGGGTTCGCGAAGATATGCAGATTGGAGCGCTCGACTCCCGTTACATCAGCGTTTTCAAGTTCGCTCTGAGTGCGAGCTGGATACTGTCTGCCAGTCTCATCGCTCATGCGTCATTCCTCCGTCCATTCAATCTCAAGGCTCCCGCTCACCGCCGTTACGGGGGTTTCATCAAAGTCCTCTGCATCGCTGAACTCAATCAGCGGTCGGTTGGCTGGATCATCCACTCGCTTGGGTTGAGGGGAGTCGCTGTATTCAATCAGATGTTCGCCTACGCGAGCCGCTGTGACATTCACTTCAGTCGGCGGCGACATTTCCAGCGTGGTGAAGAGTTTCATCCGCGCCCGCTGTTCAGAAGCAATCACCATGCGGGCGAAATGCTGTCGAAGTTCCATGTGAGTGTAAGCTCGATCAACCCCCTCCACGACGCGGTGCGACAGCCAGGCTTCCACTCGCATGATTTCGTAAATGGCAGTGTAGGGGGGCGCATAAAGCTGCATGAAATGCAAGGGTGTCATCGCCCCCCGCCGACCGCCCGGTGTGGGATGTATTCCGCTGTGGGCGATTCTCGCCAGGTGATCGAGTCGGTGACGCAGAGCCCACGCTTCCTTGTGCGGAGGGAGGCGGCGTTTATTGCCTTTGCGAGCTGCCATACGCTCGATGTTGAGTGGATCAAAGTCCGCACGCAGGAGTTCGACGTACGAGTCGATCAAGGTCCCCTGGTGGACCTCATTTACGGGATTAGCTGGCTCCATAGGTGTGAATAATAGCCATTCTATGCGGGAAAACGGGCAAATTGTAGTATTGACGCGTTTTGAGCAAAATGGATGATGATGGCGCTCAGGCTGCCTTCAGAGGGCGACTACAGGGTAATTTTGCGTGCTGAAATCTCACGCCCCATGCCCGCCCTGTCCGAGCAGGCG
>JAAXHB010000220.1 GCA_012271125.1 Actinomycetota bacterium
CTCAACCGCCGCCATGCCGAAGCCTCAAGCGACGCCGCCCGTGAGCACATCGAGGGCTACATGCGCCAAGTCCCTTGCAACGACTGCGACGGCGCCCGCCTCAACCCCCTGTCAATGGCTGTCACCATCGGCGACAAGAACATCCACGAACTCTGTTCCTTGTCCATCGCCGATGCCACCAAAGCACTAAACGAGCTAGAGCTAAACGAACGTGACGCCACCATCGCCGAACAAGTCCTCAAAGAAATCCGCGCCCGCCTCGGTTTCCTCCTAGACGTCGGTCTGGACTACCTCACCTTGTCTCGTTCCGCCGCCACACTCGCCGGCGGTGAAGCCCAACGCATTCGCCTCGCCAGCCAAGTCGGCTCCGGCCTAGTCGGCGTCTTATACGTCCTCGACGAACCTTCCATCGGGCTTCACCAGCGTGATAATCAACGACTAATCGACACCCTCGTGCGCATGCGCGACCTCGGCAACACCGTCCTCGTCGTCGAACACGACGAAGAAACCATCCGCACCGCGGATCATGTCGTCGACATCGGTCCCGGTGCCGGCGAACACGGCGGCAAAGTCGTCCACTCCGGCTCTGTCAAAGCCCTGATGAAAGACCCCGACTCCATCACCGGCGCATATCTCTCCGGTGCACGCAGCATCGAAACCCCCATCTCTCGCCGCCCCGGCGACGGCACCGCCCTCAAGATCGAAGGCGCTCGAGAAAACAACCTCGCCAACATCGACGTCGAAATCCCTCTCGGCAAACTTGTCTGTATCACCGGTGTCTCCGGCTCGGGCAAGTCCTCGCTCATCAACGAGATCCTGCTCAAAGCCCTAATGGGTGCCATCTACAAAACCAAAACCCCACCCGGCCTCCATACCCGCATTTCCGGCATCGACCATCTCGACAAGGTCATCTCCATCGACCAGTCACCTATCGGACGCACCCCCCGTTCCAACGCCGCCACCTACACAGGCGTTTTTACCCACATCCGCACCTTGTTCTCACGCACCTCCGAAGCCAAAATCCGCGGCTACCTCCCCGGACGCTTCTCCTTCAACGTCAAAGGCGGTCGCTGCGAATCCTGCCAAGGTGACGGCACTATCAAAATCGAAATGCACTTCCTGCCCGACGTTTATGTCCCTTGCGAAGTCTGCAAAGGCAGCCGCTACAACCGCGACACTCTCGAAGTCCAATTCAAAGGCCAAAACATCGCCGAAATCCTTGGCATGTCCTGCGAACAAGCCCTCACCTTCTTCGAAAACCAACCGACCATTGCCCGTCACATGCAAACCATTGTCGACGTCGGCCTCGGCTACGTCCGCCTCGGCCAACCCGCCCCGACCCTCTCCGGCGGCGAAGCCCAACGCGTCAAGCTCGCCAGCGAACTCGCCAAACGCTCCACCGGTCACACCCTCTACAGCCTCGACGAACCCACCACCGGACTGCACTTCGAAGACATCGCCAAACTGCTCGTGGTCCTAAATCGACTAGTCGAAAGCGGCAACACCGTCGTCGTCATTGAACACAACCTCGACGTCATCAAAACCGCCGACTGGATCATCGACCTCGGCCCTGAAGGCGGATCCGGCGGCGGCAAAGTCATCGCTACCGGCACCCCCGAAGAAATCGCTGAAATCCCCGAAAGCCACACCGGTCGCTACCTCCGCGGCGTTATCTAATTTCTCTGGATCTAATTTCTCTGGATCTAATTTCT
>JAAXHB010000221.1 GCA_012271125.1 Actinomycetota bacterium
AGAGTGCCCGAAGGCACCTATGAAGCTGTATCAACAAATTATGACCACACTTGTGCCATCCGAACCCCTGACAGCAACGGTAATAACGACATTGAATGTTTCGGCAATTCTACGTTAGGTGCCAACCATGATCCATCCAATGATTTTGTAATGGTTTCCACCGGTCGATATAGGAATTGTGGCATTGTCGATAGATCAAGTGAGCCAAATCCGCCGGAATACTATATTCGTAACGCTTACACAATTCACTGTTGGGGAGGGTTAGGTTGGGATGGAAGAGCCACTCACGTAGGTTATTACGGTGCCACACCAGAAGGCAAGTTTCTACAAGTGGAATCCGGTGCTGAAGATACTTGCGCTATAGCAGAAGATCACAGCCTGTATTGCTGGTCTTCCGTAACAAACGACGGCGGCAAAGACTTTAGACGCACAAAAATTCCTGATGTTACTCTTACAAAGATTAGTCCTTCAACTTATTCAACTTGTGGTGAAATAGTTGAATCTGGTTATGTGCACTGTTGGGGTCATGGCGGTTCTATAACAAAAGATTTCTTTACTATAAATTCACAAGTAAAATTCCATGACTTTGCAACAGGAAACAACACTTTTTGCGTAATAGCTGATGACGACTACCGAATAGTTAGGCGCTATGGACCGAAGGATATAAGAATAGTTAATTTAGATGATGGTTGGTCGTTTTGTCGGTATACGGGCACATATGTGACTTCAGTTCTAACCCACAAAGCTGTATTCGCCGGCGATGACATTGTTTGTGGCATTCTCACCAACAATCGCGGCAGTTGTAACGGCACCAGTGATCGTCCTACAAACATTCCAAGGACTCAGACATGGAAAATGTTGGCACTTGACTACGAGCATGCATGCGGCATCACTCGAAGCGACAATATTCGCTGCTGGGGCGACAGTGCCAACGGAAGACTTACTCCGCCTAGCAATGCTGGACCTTGGAGCGATGTCGCAGTTGGCAGAGACAACACTTGTGGCATTGATTCAAACCAAAATATCCGATGCTGGGGTGCTACAAGCCAAATCACGCGAAATGTGCCATCTGGCCAGTTCACTGCCATAGACATGGTAGATGAACACGCCTGCGCTTTAGACACAGATGGCAAGCCTCATTGTTGGGGTGCCAACACTTTTGGTCAGGCGGCAGTGCCAAAACACATACCCGACAACTCATTTGTGGATATTGATACCGCCTTTTACCATTCCTGCGCTTTGCGTGCAGATGGCTCCGCCTACTGCTGGGGCGGTAACCACCTTTACCCCCTATAACCCACCCAGATGTTCGCTTCCACTACCCGTTCTTGCTTGTGAACGCTTGCCAAGTGATCAAAGCTTGGCGGTAGCGTGATGCCCCGTGGCTAAGCCTTCTTCGTCCAAAAAAGTCCAACGCGCCGCCCAAGCTGCTGCTGCCTCGCGCGGCCATCGCGAGCGCCGTGAACGCGGCTTTCCGTTGGTGTTAGGCCTTGTCATGATCCTGGGCGTCACCATGGTCATGTTTGCTCGTGCCTCTCGTGCACCTGCTATTGCCCCCTTCACCGACGACCATTGGCATGCTGCTTACGGCATCTACGACTGCAACCGCTTTATCGACCCTCTGTTAAGCCAGTCCGACCCTGACGGCATTCACTCCCACCAAGACGGTGTTATTCATATTCATCCTTGGAACAGCTCCTCAACCGGCGCTGATGCTCGTCTCCAGGTCTTCTTCGAAGCTATGGGCATTCGTGTTTCCGACGATGAGATCAGCGGCCCCGGCATCGGTGTCCTCGAAGCCGGCTCTGACTGCAACGGCGAACCCACGGTCATTCGTGTCGCCCGTTGGGCACTGCCCGAAGGCGTCGCCGACGACGAAGAAATGAGTTTGCAAGAGCTGCAAGAGCAAGTATCTGAATTGATGGAACTCACAGAAGAGTACGTTGACGACTTCGACAATGTCCGCTTGCTTGAGGACGGCGAAGCTTTTACTATTGCCCGCATCCCCGCCGACGCCGACATTCCACAGCCCCCTATAGATCGCCTCGAGTCTTCTATCGCCTCCTCCGCTGGAAACCGCCTCTCCTCTGGCCCCACCGCCACCAACTAACCCCGGCGGCTTTATGCCCACCGCCACCCAGCCATCGCACTAACCATGCACCCCACCCCTCACTCCCCACCCATTCCCGCGCAACTCACACCCATACCCACCCTTGCCACCTCGACCATTCCTTCATATGCGCTGCCCCAACCGCTGACGGAACACCCACTTCCGGCAGCGCCCGTACAACCCCGTCGATATAGGTAACAAGTAATGCAGGCGATTGTTTTAGTAGGAGGGTTTGGGACGCGGCTTAGGCCGCTGACTCTTAGCACGCCTAAGCAGATGTTGCCGCTGCTTGGGCGACCAATGATTGAACATGTGGTAGCCGCACTAGCAGAGCATGGCGTAACAAAAGTGATTTTGTCATTGGGGTACCGAGATGATGCATTTAGAAATGCTTTTCCCGAGGGCACGATTGCTGGTATTGAGACCGTCTATGTAACCGAACCCGACCCGATGGGCACTGCCGGTGCGATTCGCTACGCCTGGGAAGCCGCCGGTGATTCCGATGAACCTTTCATAGCAGTAAATGGCGACGTCCTCACTGGAGTCGACTTCGCCGCTCTCGTCACCCACCACAAACAAACCGGTGCTCAAGCCACTATTCACTTGATTTCCGTCGATGACCCCTCCCGCTACGGCGTAGTCACCCCTGACTCAGACGATCGCGTCCTCTCCTTCGCCGAAAAACCCTCATCCACTGAATCCTCGCACCTCATAAATGCCGGGGCGTATGTGCTGGAACCGTCAGTAATGGAAACCATCCCGTCGAACCGATCGGTATCAATAGAACGAGAGACATTTCCCGCTCTCGTTGATGCCGGCACCCTCTGGAGTTACACCGCCGACACTTACTGGGTCGACGCCGGCACCTCCGCTACATACCTCCAAGCCCACCAAGACCTACTCGACGGCACCCGCCCCATGCCCAAATGGCTGCAAAACACCCCTGATTTCCCAACTAGCGACCTTGTCCATCCTGACGCCGCCATCGCCGCTGACGCAACTCTCCAGAACGCAGCCCTGATGGAATCAACGTCAATCCGAGACAGCGCGCAGATCGATCGAAGCATGATTATGAGAGGAGCGATGATTGGTATCGGCGCACGCATTACCGACAGTGTGATTATGGATTCGGCAAGAATCGGTGCTTATGCCACGATCAACAATTCAGTTGTTGGCGTTGGTGCGGTAGTAGGTGCTGGTGTGGTGCTTTCTGAGGGAACTTTGATTGGAACCGATGCCGAAGTCGACGCAGGCGAGCAACTAGTTGCCGCCCGCATTCCAACTAATACCTAAAGCGACACTTGACTGCCAGCACCATTCCCTCCTCGTGCGCACCGCAAGCTTTTAAACAACGGGCATGACAGTGCGCACCCTGATAACTGGTGGTGCCGGCTACATCGGCAGCCACACAGCAGTCGCGCTCGCGGACGCCGGCCACGACGTCGTCATCGCCGACAACCTCTCCCGCGCACATCTCTCCACAATCGACGCCATCCAACAGCTCGCCCCAAGTATCGAGTTCCACGAAGGCGATGTTTCCGACCTCAATTTCCTAACCGCGCTTACCGCTCCTGACGCCATCATCCACTTTGCAGCCTTTAAGAGTGCCCCAGAGTCCATCGAAAACCCCCTGGCGTACTACCGCAACAATGTCACCTCAACCTTGGCAGTAGCGCAATTTGCGGTCGAAACAGGTGTAAAGCGACTTGTTTACAGTTCCTCAGCCGCCGTCTACGGCAACCCAACAACTACACCAGTATCCGAAGCCGCGCCAACAAATCCGATAAACCCGTACGGGCATACAAAACTCATCGGCGAACAGATTTTGCAAGACATAACCACAGCGACCGACTTAGAAGTCGTGATCCTGCGCTACTTCAACCCAGTCGGTGCGCACTCTTCAGGCAAGATTGGCGACGCAATAGACGGTTCAAACCTTGTGCCTCGAATAATGCGAACTGTTCATGGCAGCAACGAGCCTGTGCCCGTGTTCGGCAACGACTACGACACCTCCGATGGCACCGCAATCCGCGACTACATCCATGTGCTAGACCTCGCCTCCGGACACCTCGCTGCCCTCAACACTGACCTTTCCGACAGATGCCACACATTTAACCTCGGCACAGGCAAGGGTCATTCGGTTCTAGAAGTGCTACATGCCGCCGAACAAGCCATTGGTGCTCCCATACCGCATGAAATGCACCCACGCCGAGCCGGCGACCCTGCGGCGATCTGGGCAGACCCCTCAGCCGCTAATCAAACCTTCAACTGGCAAGCCACCCGCACCTTGTCCGACATGCTCACCTCCCACCACGCAGCTACCGACTAGCGGAATAAGTCTTCGGTGGGGGAGCGGACGACATCTTCGACCACGGAACCCGTCCCAAACCAGTCACGGTTAAGCCCACGCACTATTGCCACAGGCACACCGGCAGATTTGCCCATCACCAGCTCCGCAGCCGCTGCTATCTCATCCACAACAGCTACTTCGGTCACCGCCAGCTCACGGCCTAGCGCATCTGAAGTACCCCGCAAGTCGACTACGGGATTCAGGCCAGCACTTCCAATAGCCACATCGGTCACCCCACGCCGCCAAGGCCTCCCAAAAGTGTCCGACACCACGACAGCAACTTCAACACCAGTCTTACCTTTGATCCCATCACGGATGCGTCGCGCAGAGCGATCCGGGTCTTCAGGCAGCAACGCTGCGTAGCCCTTTTCAACATTGCTGAGATCAACTCCCGCATTGGCACATATAAACCCCTGCGATGTTTCAGAAATCACCAGATCACCCCGTCGGCGCAGCACCCTCACAGACTCTGCTTCTACTAGCGGCTTGTGGCTCAATGGCTCAGAAGCATCAACCGATACCAAACGATCTTCAGCTTTGGACACGATCTTCTGGGTGACCACCAAACAGTCATGTTCCAGCAGGGGAGTGTCGCACCTGTCAGCTGCGTCAATAATCAGCCCAACAAGGTCATCCCCCGAATGCACTTCGGGCATCCCTTCAATTGGCAACACTTCAAGTTTCATGACACCGAGGCAACCGTCACACGCGCAAGCTCGACTGCCGCTTCCAACGACGACATGATTGTTGGCGCTACCACCGCTCTAACACCCACCGACTCCACCTCTTCAACAAGCCCACCGTCGACTTCATCGATGACCAAAGTTGAAACGATGTCGCGATAACGGCGTGCCACACCAACAGCATCAGCACGTTCACCTAGCTCTGTCATCATCCTGGCAGCTGGCCCTTTAAGCGCTTTGCCTCCTATAAGCGGCGAAATTGCAATATTTCTGTCTTTTCGGGCACTTAAAGCCTCATAAATCCCGTCAAGCGCAAGAATCGGACCAACGGACACAACCGGATTAGATGGCGCAATCACCACGACATCAGCGTTTTCAACGGCATCCAGCACCCCTGGAGCAGGCTTGGCAACATCAGCACCTGCAAACCGCACCCCTGAGATGGGTACAGAATACCCAAGCTGCACAAAGTACTCCTGAAACCCAACCTCTCGCCCCTCAGCAGCGAGCGTTACATGAGTACGCACTGGATCATTAGACATAGGCAACACTCGACACTTCACCGCACGAGCAGTCGCTAATCGTGTTGTAACCTCACTCAAGGACATCCCTTCTTGTAGCCATGAGGTGCGTGCTAGATGCGTTCCTATGTCACGATCACCCAGCTGAAACCAAGCATCAAGACCTAGCTCCTTTGCTTCTTTGAACGCTGTCCATGTTTCATCACAAAGCCCCCAGCCGCGGTCGTTGTCGCTTTGCCCGCTGAGTGTGTAGATGATCGTGTCGATGTCAGGGCTTACATGAAGACCGTGGAGCTCGATGTCGTCGCCGGTGTTGACAATGGCAGTTACTTGCTCAGCTGTCTGAAGTTGCCCTCGCAGATAACGCGCAGCCCCAACTCCTCCAGCAAGAACAGTTATCACACCACAACTAGCTGGACAAGAGCGCCAGATCAGCGTCCACCATCAGGCGCACAAGCTCATCAAACGACGTGCTGTGCTCCCAATCCAACACCTTCTTGGCTTTCGATGAATCCCCAACTAACAAGTCCACCTCGGCAGGACGCATCAGCGACTCATCGACCACCACATGCTTTGACCAGGCCAGCCCCATATGGTCAAATGCCAACTCGCAGAACTCCCGCACCGAGTGAGTCTCACCGGTGGCGATCACATAATCGTCAGGCTCGTCTTGTTGCATCATCCGCCAAATGGCGTCCACATAGTCCGCAGCAAAACCCCAGTCACGTTGCGCATCCAGATTTCCTAGGCGCAGTTCGCTAGCGTGTCCTAGCTTGATCTGCGCCACACCATGTGAAATCTTGCGAGTCACAAACTCCATACCCCGCCTCGGGCTTTCGTGATTAAACAAAATGCCCGACGTGGTGTGCAGCCCGTATGACTCTCTGTAGTTGACAGTGATCCAGTGACCGTAAACCTTGGCAACCCCATAGGGACTGCGGGGGTGAAACGGCGTGTTCTCATCCTGTGGCTGTTCATTGACCTTGCCAAACATCTCCGACGACGACGCCTGATAAAAGCGAATGTCTTCATCAACAAGCCGGATGGCGTCCAACAAGCGAGTGACACCCAATGCAGTGGTCTCAGCAGTTAAAACAGGCTGCTCAAACGAGGTCGCTACAAACGACTGAGCTGCCAAGTTGTACACCTCATCCGGTTGGCTCTCACGCAGTGCTGCCACCATCGACGCCTCATCTAGCAAGTCGCCCGACACAAACGAAAGCTGATCGGCAATATGAGCGATGCGCTCATGGTTGACAACGCTGGAGCGGCGAACCATACCGGTGACGTCATAGCCCTTATTCAGCAACAGCTCTGCCAAATATGAGCCGTCCTGTCCAGTAATACCGGTGATTAGTGCCCGCTTAGGCATTTGCTACCCGCATACGCCAGTCCTCAAGCACATCTGCCAAGGTTGTCTCAAAGGGAATTTCTGGCGTCCAGCCTGTGACTTCGTGGATGAGCGAAGGATCGCCACGCACTTCACTCACGTCTACAGGTCGACGCAGCTGATCATCCACAACAAGCTCCATTTCGTGACGTGCTAAGCCCAACAAAGTGTCTGCAACGTCCCTAACGCTACGGCTTATGCCCGTACACACGTTGTAGACGGCGCCACTTTCGCCGTGCTCAACTATGAGTCGATAGGCGCAAACAACATCACGCACATCGGCGAAATCACGCTTTGCTTCAAGATTGCCGACCCGCACCTGGGTCTCACCGCTTAGTTCGTTTTGGGCGATTTGCTTTGCCAATGCTGACGCTACAAATCGTTCGCTCTGCCCTGGGCCAATGTGATTGAACGCCCTCGCACACACCACCTCCAACCCACCACCTGCCGCCGCAGCTCGTTCTGCTTCTGCTTTGCTTTCCCCGTATGGGTTAACGGGATGCATAGGCGCTGATTCATTAACAGGCAAATCACTTGATGCCAGGGTTCCGTAGACATCAGCACTTGAGATGATCAACATTCGCTTAGCACCGCAACTCGTGGCAGCTGCCAGCACATTGATCGTGCCGTCAACATTGACTCGCATGGTGCCTTTCGGGTCATTCCAACTAGCGGCAACATCAGATTGCGCCGCAAGGTGATAAATCACATCCGGCTTGTGCTCGTTGAAGGCCTCCTCGAGCTGTTTTAGTTCTAAAACGTCGGTGGCATCTTCAATAACTGGAACATCACCGCTAGCTCGCAGATGCGCTACGAGGTGTCGCCCCACAAAACCAGACGCACCCGTCACCAGTAATGACATACAACCTTGACGCTAGAGCCGTGCCCTACCATCAAGAACTTGCCAAGCATCTGCAAACCTCATGGTAAGTGAAGTCGCGTGACACACTTCAGGTTGTGATTTCGGCAACCTTTTCACTATTTCACCTATACCGCCTATGCCGAACCCAAAAGTTCACCGATAGGGCTCAGAACTAGCAGCCATGGAACTAGCCACTACCGACCAGCACTCCATAGTGTCAGCTTCGGAACAACTCCCGAGCGTGTTGGTGATTGTCGTAACTCACGCACCTGGGGCATGGTTTGACACAACCTTGGAGTCTTTGGCAGAGCTCAAATACCCCAACCTCAAGTACCTGTTCATTGACACAGCCGGCGATGCCACCGACCGAATCAAAGAGACCATTCCCAAAGCTGTCGTAATCCACGCCCCTCATGCCAAAGGTTTTGCCGACGGTGTCAACACAATCTTCAACCCAACAGCTCTCATAAAGCAAAACTTCAACCCAGAGTTGCTTGTCACCGATTTTTTGCTTATTTGCCACGACGACATAGCACCTGAACCTGAAGCCCTGGAAACACTTGTCAAAGAAACGCTGGCAAGCGGAGCGGCGGTAGCTGGACCCAAGCTGCTTGACTGGGATCAACCAGAGGTCATTCAACATGTCGGCTTAGAAGTAGACCGATTTGGCGTGCCAGCCGACCTATCAGGCGTGGGTGAACTCGACCAGGAGCAATACAACCGAACAGAACAAGTTTTCGCGGTTCATACCGCGGCAATGTTGGTGCGCACAGACTTATTCAAACGCCTCGGTGGTTTTGATCCCAAACTCCCTGAAGTCGGCGAAGACGTGGACTTTTGCTGGCGTGCTCAAACGACCGGTGCCAAAGTTGCGCTAGTCGGCGAAGCCGTAGTCCACCATCGCGAGCAACGCGAACTGCGTTCCTCTGCTAACAAGCGGCACGCTCAACAATCCCAACTTCATCCCCACCATAAAGACATCACCTACTCCAGCCTGCGAACGATGCTTGTCAACCACGGGCCGATTTCGCTGGCATGTTTCGTTCCGCTTGCAGGGCTTATGTCGCTAATCGAAATCCTGGTGTGTCTCTTGGCAATGCGCCTAGGACGAATCCGTTCAGTAATAAGCGGATGGTTTTGGAATCTCGTCCGAATCAACTCAGCGCTGAAGCAACGCACGATCATCCGACACAATCGAGCAAGGCGAGCTGCCGATGTGAGCGCTCAACAATACTTTGGCAGTTTCCGAGCCTTAAATCTGGTTAGACGAGGCCTCGGTGGCTCTGAAACGTCTGGCGCATCAATCACAAACTCAAAACTTGTTGGGTCACTAGGAGACACCGTCGCACGAGGACAGTGGTTTGCCTGGATTGTCGCAGCCGTGTTTGTGGTGTTTGGTTCAAGAGCCCTAATCGGTTCCGGCGTCCCTCAAATCGGGGACTTTGCCAGCTTCGGAACCAGTGCCAACAATCTCATTGGCGACTGGTGGAGCGGTTGGAGCGACCGAGACACCGGCGTACCAACATCCAACCTTGGCGGCCTGCTATGGCTTGGACTCGCTGGCATCGCCTTGGAACGCGTCGGCTCAAGCCTTGAGTTCTTGCGCACCGCAGCGGTACTGATTCCAATATGTCTTGGTATTGCCGGCGCATACCGCATGCTTGCCCCCACTGGTTCACAGCGTGCCCAAGGCACCGCAATGTTTGCCTACATGTTCATCCCGCTGGCATGGGCGGCAACTGCTAGTGGCTCGATGCCAGGGCTAATCGCCTACGCCTTAGCACCATGGCTTGTTTCGGTATGCCTAGCTGCGGTAAGACTCGCGCCTTTTGGTGCCCAATTAGGCGACACAGGCCGTGAGCGCAGCACTTCGTCACAAGGCGCTCTCAAGCTCGGTGTCATCGTTGGTATAGCCAGCTTGTTTGCTCCAAGCGCAGCAATTCTTGCGACTGGTTTAGTTATTGCAGGCATTGCCGTCGGCAGTCTTTTAGTGGCACAAGCCCGAGCGTGTCGACACCTTCTGGCAATGGTCGCGCTTGCGGCACCCGTTGTCGCTGTTTTGATATTGCCAATGCTGCTTGACCTTTTAGCAGCTGGGTTTAACTGGGCATGGCTCAGCGACGGCTACTCCGGCTCGGCACGTTTCTTTTCTTTAGCTGAGCTGTTGCGATTTGCCGTTGGTCCTAGTGATGCCGGTGCCTATGTATGGCTCATATTTGCGCCGATGATCTTGCCGCTAGTGATCGCCCGAGGTTGGCGTTTGGACGTCTCAGTTCAGCTCTGGTCTGTTGCGCTGGTGTCGTGGCTTGTGGCCATGCTCACCCAATCATCGCTCTTGGCATCCATCCTGAACTTTGGACTTGGCGATGTTTCAGTGCTGTTGGCACCGGCAGCAGCGGGAGCAGCCGGACTCATAGGAATGGCGGCTCTCACCATTGACCAAGACGTTCGCTTTCGGCTTCTTGGCTGGCGTCACGCGGTGCTACCGGTAATTGCCATTGCCGTGCTCGCTGTGACAATCGGTGGCTTTGCTCACATCAACGACGGACGTTGGGGACTTGCACGAGCATCACATTTTGACCAGCTTGAACTTGAACTGCCAGTACTTTCAGGCGCTTATCGAGTGCTGTGGATTGGTTCACCGCAGCATTTGCCGGTTCAAGGTCGCCAACTAGACGACACCCTTGCCTGGGCGACTACCGAAGGCAACTCCGTCGACATCACCGACTGGTTCGCCACATTTGATGACGGCGAATCGCCGCAAATCCAATCCTTGCTAGAAGACATATCTGCTGGCAACTCCAACCGAGTTGGTCGAGATTTAGCGGAGCTTGGTGTGCGTTATGTAGTTGTGCTGCGACGACTGACCCCGTCACCCTTTAGCAGCCAAGAGCATCCCATACCCGCCGACTTAACCGACGGATTACGTCGCCAACTCGACCTTGCGCACCAAACGGGGACTAACAGCGCCATCGATGTGTATGTCAACACTTCCTGGGTGCCTATGCGGGCCTACTACCCAGCCGGAACGCTTCCAACCAACAAATCCACATCCCCAGAATCTGCATCTCTTGTAAACGGCGCAGCGATTTTTTCAGCAAACGGCCCGCCATGGAGTGCTGAAGTGCCGGCAAGCTCTGACTTGCTTGTCCTAAACACCGCTCGCAAAGGTTGGAAACTCTCGGTTGACGACCAAGAGGTCGGCTCACAAGAAAGCCTTGGCTGGGCACGGGCATACACAGTCAACAACGCCGGCACCGCCACCTTGGATTATGACCCACCAGCTTGGCGCAGATTCGCTCAGATCGTCAGTGCCTTGGCACCGCTTGTCCTGGCCGCGGTCTGGCTGCGACGCCGGCTAGACACGGCCATCAAATAGAACTATGACAAATAGAACCATGACCCGTGCTCTAGCTGCTGTCGCCATTCTCATGAGCCTGATTGCTGCGCTGTTATTGGACCTGCTTGCCAATCCTGATGCTCATACCCAAACACCCCTCAAAACGCCCGTCAGCCTGATCACAAGCTCAAACAACACTTGGTTTTGTCCCGGAGGAAGCGCTTCTGATGGGTCAGTGCCGGTGACCATTGACATCATCAACGCCGGTATCACCTCAGCTACAGCCAACATTACCGCTACCCCCGACCCCACAACCTTGCTCGCGCTCCCAACCGGCACCAACTTGACAACCAGATTAGAAATCCCAGCTCAAGGCCATATCTCATACACACCTACTGAGCTTGTCGACGCCGACTGGATCGGCGCAATTATCGAAACCCCTGCAGACGTCGTCGTTGAACAAGCCATCGCCGACAGCCGTGGCGGGGTTGGACGCTCAACGTGTCTTACTCAAACTTCTAACCGCTGGCTTGTCCCTCACGGCGCTACCCGCGCCCCAACCGAGGGCGAGCACATGATCTTGATGATCCAAAACCCTTTCTCAGATAACGCCGTGGTTGACATTGACCTAACCGCTGACGTAGGTAGCGACGAAGTCGAAGGCGTCGTTGTGCCTGCCCGAAGCAGCACTGCCATCGACATCACCAACGAAGTAACGGTTGCTAGCACCGTGATGGCAGACATCACCGCCCGCTCCGGCGAGGTCACAGTCGCCGCAATTCAAATTCTCGATGGACCATTCGCCGGTCACGGAAGTTGGCTCAACAGCGGTTCACCGGTGTTGGCGGCGCAATGGCTGCTGCCGATTGCTCGGATAGGGGACTCACGACGTGACCTGATAGCTGTTGCTAACCCATCGTCTGACCACACTGCCGAGGTCGACCTTGAAATCATCGCACCTGGTGCCTCGGTTCAGCCAATTGAGTTAACCGTTTTGCCAGGTCGCTCAACCTTGATTGACCTGAGCACGCAGGCTCGCCTAGCTGAGCTTGATTCTTTTAGCGTGCTTGCCCGCTCGCTTCAAGGTCACGAAGTGGCGGTTTCTGCTTATTCGGTAACAGATTTCACCGCGAATCAAGGCAACAACAACATAGCTAGCGATGCCGCTGACGACGACACTGCAA
>JAAXHB010000222.1 GCA_012271125.1 Actinomycetota bacterium
GCAAAGTACGCATCAAGTGACCTCGTCCGCTTCGGCCTCATCGACGAGACGAACGAAGGTACGCTCGAGACTAGTGCCGCGGTACCGGTGATTTTGACCCGTGGCATCTCTCCTGATTACACGTTCAACATTTTGACCGACGACACCGTTTCTGGCGCCGGAGAGGTGGTGGACGCTCAGACCAATCTGCGCGGACTGACCCTTGGCACGCCGGCGCGATTGCGCTTCGGTGACTGCATGCCGCTTATCTCGGCAGCGTGCCGCGATGTCTTCGCGACGGCGGTTTCGGTCGTCGGAACCAGCGATATCAATATGCTGACCGCCGGAACGCATCGCGACGGCTCGACAGGTGCTCAAATTACGGTCGGCGACACCTCGTCTTTCGACGCTCTCATCAATTACGGTGGCGTTACGTCGAGCACGCATCCCGACGGCGGGGCCGAGTCGCTTGTCGCTCGCATCAGCGGTTTTGCGCAGAGCGCGAATAATTGGCATCGTCGCATCAAATCCGCGTGGAAAGACGGCACCACTTCTTATCTCGATCTCGTCGACGGTTGGGTCGGCGGCGCGGCCGGCTTCTTTGGCGAGCCCGTCACCGGCGAGACGCTGCAAAGCGCGACGATCTCGGTAGGTCGTGCAGTACGAAACCGGATCACCGGTTCGGGCGTGGTCAGCAAGACCGGCTTGTGGCAATTCACCGACATGGTGAACAACGGCAAGTTCGGCGGCGGATTCGGCCTAGTCGCCAATGACTTGTCCATCAATTGGTCGGGCAAGGAAGGCGTCGAGATCGAGGTCGGTTGGGTCGGATACGGCACGCAAAAGCTGGCCGCGACCGACCCGACCGGGCAAGGGTTCACCGATACGAACCTGTATTCCGACATGTTGATCGCTGCCGATCGCCTACACCATTTCGCCATCATCACAGGGTCGAAACCCATTGTGCTGTCGAATTTCAACCTCAACGGGTTCCAATTTACGCTCGCGGGCAACACCAGCACCGTCGATGATGTCTCCGGCTCGTCTCGCGCGACTGGCGTCATCAGGGGCTCTCACGTTCCCTCCGGCAACATCGATTACTACCTGGCCGACGACCCCCGTTCGGAAGAGTTGGCCGCGCTTGGCGACGAATCCAGCGCAGAAAAAGGCGAGATCTCCTTCATGTTCCGCGATCGTGCTGGCAACGAGATCCCCGTCGGAATTCTCTGGAACGAATTTGGCCAAACCGGTCCGGTTCCGGGCCAGGGCGGCGGCAACCCTGTCGGAGGAACCTTGAACTTCTCCGGCCAGCGTCTCACCAAGACTTCGCGATCCTTCGTTTACCAGGAGATCGCGGCGTAACCCCGAGGGGCGCCGGGCACGGCCTGCTACCTCTCCCGGCGTCTTGGCCTAGGGCGGGGCCGGCCGGTCACCCGGTCGGCCCCGCTCATTTTTCACCTTTACAAAGAGGTAGCACACCATGACTGAAACCCCGAACGACACCACCACGAAGCCGGCCGATCCCGATCACGGCATCGATCCTCGCACCGTTCCCGGGACGCCACAGGCCGCCGCAGCCCAAGGACTTGGCGACCCCGCACTCGACGAGGCTCCCGTCGGCTACGTCGATGTCCAGATGAGGAAACGGGTCAATCGCCGCAAGGCCAAAGGCTTAGCGTGCATGATGGGGCCAGATTTCCCAGAGTGCAAAATCTTGATCCGTCCTTGGTCTGCTCGGCCGATTCAGATCTGGCGCGAGAAATACGGTGAGCAGCTCAGGGCGCGAAATCCAAAGCTGAAATCGGGCGACGACTTGGATCCAGCCGACAAAATCGAGCTGAACCGTTCAACCGCCGTCATGTCGATCATGGGTCTCGAGGGGAACTTCTGGACCGGCCCGGGCGAAAAACACACGTTCGCGTTTCCGGAATCCGGTGACGCAGAGGGCCAGAAGAAGGCGCGGGCATTCGTGTCGAAGTTTTTCTTGATTCCCTTCGATCAGGCTCGCCCCGAGTCGGCCGACGAAATCGATATGGACGTCCTACAGCTGCTTATGGGGCTCAATGAGGGTCTGTCCAAGGTCGCGTATCAGGAGATTGACCGCTTGGGGGAGCACTTCGTCTATGGGTCTACAGAAGCACTAGATTACGGCGACTCGAATCAGTAGATCCGGATCGACTGGCAACCATCAAACGCATCGAGAGCTATGTTGCACAGCCTGCCGAAGTCCGCCTCGCGAGCGTCGATCCGGCGCGCCGCGAGGCGATTTTGCAGCGGGAAGCCGACGAAGGGGTCGTCATCGATCCCATTACCGGCTACCCGCTCAAGCTCGAGCAGCGCGACGCGCCGGTTGAGTTTTTGGCCGACATGGTCTTTTGGCTGCACCTCGACCGGGAACTTGTCGGGGCTCGAAACGAAAACGGCTTCGTGATCCCGTCGGAGATCTACCAAGCCTTAGACAGATGGGGCATTGAGGACGAAGAAAATAGAGATACGGCAAAGCTGATGCTGGATTGCATTGCCACGGGCCGCAATTCGGCCACGATGGAAAAGATAGAAAAACCCACCACCTGAAAGTGAGCCAGGATCCGAGATCATGCCGAGCGCGACCAGCAATTACGATCTCGCGATGACGGTCGATACGGCTGGCGCGGCTGCGTCGGTCACCGATCTCGGATCCTCCGCCACTAAGACCGGCACGCAGCTCGCGGGAGCCGCCAAAAGCGCCGACCAGGGCGCCAAAGCCACCAAGCGCTACTCAGGCGCGACGGACCGTGCTCGAGATTCTCTCGGCCGCTTTGTCGCGACAACCAAGAGTGCCAACTCGGCGACCGGCAGTTTTACCAAAGGCATCAACCGTCTAGCGAAACGCCTGCTCATAGCAGGCGCGGCGATTCTCGGCATCTCGTCGGCCGCTCAGGCCATGACGTCAGGCGTCACGGGATCCATTCAATCCCTCGCCAGCTTCGAGACGGGTCTCGTCGGGGTCGGAAAAACGGCCGATCTTTCGGGAGCCTCCCTGATCTCTTTGGGAGGTCAGTTTGACGATCTATCGCGCCAGATTCCAACAGCGGCCGGCGGTCTTCTCGAGATCGGCCAGGCCGCCGGTCAACTCGGCGTCACCGGCGCGCCCAACATCATCAAATTCACCGAGACGATCGCCCTGCTCGAGACGGCGTCCGATCTCGCCGGTGAAGCTGGCGCGACGCAGCTCGCGCGAATCCTCAACGTCACAGGCGAGGCTGTCGGCACGGTCGACGTTCTTGCGTCGGTCATTGTCGCTCTCGGCAACAATTTCGCCGCGACCGAATCCCTAATTGCGCGACATACAGGAGAGGTGGCGCGTTCAACCGCTGTCTACGACATCGGGTCGGCGGCGGCGGCAGCGTTTGGCACGACGCTCGCAGCGTTCGGCGTTCAAGCGGAGCTTTCGGGGTCGGCGGTCGGCCGAACCTTCAGGACGATTGAGAATGCCGTCAAGACTGGCGGCCAGGCGCTTGAAGACGTCGCCGAAATCGCCAGGGTGAGCGGCGCTGATCTCGCCGCGGCTTTCGGCCGTGATCCGGTCGAGGCGATGAACCTTTTTTTGCTCGGCTTGCGAGAGACCATCACCGAAGGCGGGAATACGGCTGAAGTCCTGGACGCCGTAGGGCTCAGCGGTGAGGAGATATTGAAGGTTATCCCCGTGCTCGCCAAGGAATTCGACACCTTGGCCCGGGCTCAGGGTATCGCCTCGGGCGAAACGCGCAACGCGACGGCCCTGAACCGCGAAGCCGCTGCCGCGATCAATACGCTTGAGAATCAATGGCAGCTTCTCAGGAACGAAGCCGACTCGGCCGCGCGCCTATTCGCCGGCGGTCTCGAGCCGGCTGTGCGACAGATCACCGAATCCACGAAAGAATGGATCGTCGAAAGCCGAGAACTTTTCGAAGTCCTGGGCCGGATCGCGGGATCCGGCCTCGAGCTTCTCCATAACAACCTCGGCTTGGTCATTACGGCATTTTCGCTGCTGCTGGCGTTGACCGTCGCCAACTATCTCCGCGGAGTCTCCGCCGCAACGACGCTCGTGACAATCGCCAATCTCAATTTGGCGACCGCCGTGCAGGCCGTCAACAGCGGATACGCGAAAATGATCGCTCTTCGGATCGGCGCAAGGGCCGGAGCCTGGGCGAAAGACTTCGTGACGCTCGGGGGCGCCCTGGGGCCGGTCACGCTGGCCGTCGCGGCCATCGGTGCGGCGTTTCTTGTTCTGAATGAGAACGTGAAGCGAGCGACCTCGGAAATGCAAGCCGAGATTGATGCGCTCGTCGGGAGCGCTCAGAATCTTCTCGATGTGCTTCCCGAAGTTCGGCTCGACATCGAATCCGGCGATCTCGAGCGCATGGGTGAAAGCCTGCACGAGAATACAGAGCAGCTCGAAATCTGGCGCGGCAAGCTCGCCGAGGCAGAGCGACAGGTCGCGACGGCGCAAGCCGCGTATGACGAATATGCGGCCGCCGTACGGGCCAACGGTGGCGACATCGAAAACGACGGAATTCTGCTCGACGACCTCGCCGACAAGCTTGAAGCGGCTCGTCACGCGCAGGGTGAGGCCGGAGCCCAAGTCAGGATCTACGGCCAGGCCGTCGCCGAGCTTCAGGGAGGGTTGACGGCTTGGGCGCAGCATCAGGAAGAAGTCGCCGAGCAGCAGCTCGCCGTCGTCAACGCAACCAAGGACCAAAAGCAAGAATTCGAGCGCCTCAAGGCGGAGATTCTCGCGACTACGGCCGAAGCTCAGGCATACGCGAACGTCGCCGGCCGAGGAGTCGACACCCAACAAGCGGTCCTTGATCGGCTCGAGATCGAGGCGCGTTTGCGCGCCGATGCTGCCGACCTGACGAAAAAGCAACAGGAAGAGCTACGGAGCCTTATCGCGGCTCAAATCGAAGCCGAGCGCGCTGCTGAAGGCGCCGACGTTCTAGCCAGTCTCGAAGAGCAGCTCGCCGGATTGCGCAGCGTCAACGCGGCGTACGACGATGGCGAGGAAGCGGCGGCCCGGGCTCGCCGCGCTCTTGAGCTTGAGGCGGAGTTTCGCGACGTGGCCGCTGGCGCCGCGCAAAATCAGCGAGACGAGATTCGGCAATTGCTGCAAGCCATCGCCGATGAAGAAGCCGAGCAGAGTTTTCGGCAACGCGCCGCGGCAATCCAGCTCGAAACCGACCATCTTGCGGTGCTCACCAAGGCTCGGCGCGATGAGGTTTCCTCGTTTTCGGCCGTTGAAGCCACGCTCAGGCTTGAGGCGGAAATTCGGGAGGCGACGGCCGGCCTTACCGAAGAGCAGGCAAAGCAGATTGAGGCGCTCCTTCGTGTCAAGGCTCGGGAAGCTGCGCTTTTCGCTGGTGAAGAGCAGATCTCGACGCTACGCGCAGAGGTTGCGGCGATGGAGCGCCGGGCCGAGATTCGAGCCTCGGATTTCGCGACGCTCGAGGCGTACGAGCAGGCGCTTTCCGCGCTCAATCTCGAAGAAGAAATCCGGATCGCTCATCTCGAGATCGAAGCCCGCCGGCAATTTGCTCTCAACACGCTGAGGCGAGAGGCGTTCGAGACCGAGGCCGCGTATCTGGCTCAGGTCACCGCGATCAATGAACAATTCCGACGCCAGGCCGAAGAGACAGAGGATCTTTTGCGGCGGCGGAAAGAGCTTTCCGACCGAATCGCAGAAGATGAACGCTTCGGCCGCACCAATCAAGAAAGATGGCTTGCGATTGGCGAATTGGCGACCGATGTCCTGGGAGGCATCGACGAGCAGCTCGCCGGCGTTCTCGACAGCGCTATCGGCTCATTTGACGCGCTGAAAAACCTTCAGGGCACGATTCAGGCAGGCGGGAGCCCCCTCGATATCGCTTTCGGAGCAAAGGCGCTCTCGGATGCTCTGGTCGGCCTTGGGAAAGAGCTGGGAATCTTCAAGGGCCAAAGAGGTATAGGCCGCCTCGGCGGACAACTCTCTGGAGATCTGGCGGGGGCGTTCGGTGGGCTCATCGGACCCATCGGCGGCCTGATCAAGACCGGTGCCGATGAGTTCCTCGCGACGATTGAGCAATTCGGGAATGATCTGATCGCGACGATTGACAAAGTCGAAGGAGGGCTCGGCCCGGCTGGCGATGCGCTGATCCAGGAAATTCTCGGAACCGTCGAGGGGCTCGAAAATCGTATCGGTGGCGAGATCACCACCGGTCGATTCGGCGTGAAAATCCGTGACGACATCGTGACCGGGTTTATCAACGGGCTCAGGAAAGATTTCGAGGGCGAGAACGCCATTCAGCAGGCCGTCGAGTTCATCGTCCTTGAGCTTCTGAGGACAGCGTCTTTCGGCGAGGGGATCGGCGACAACGCTCGCCGTGTCCTCGAGTCGGGCCAGGCGGGATCTCTCGATGAGCTGGAAGAAGCTCTTGACCTGGCGGACGTGCTCGACCGCGGATCGGCCGCAGCGTCGCGCAGCGCGGCGGAATTTTCCGCCCTGGTCGACCAGCAGAACCGATGGATTCAGGTAGCGCAAAAGTTCGGACTGCGGACCGAGGACGTCCTTCGAGTCACGAATCAGCAGATTACAGCGCTCGCCAAGCAGGTCGATTCACTCCGGCTTTCGGCTCTCGGGGTCGACGATCATGCCGCGACCGTCCGCGACCTCGAGACGGCTTACCGCGATTTCAATAGCGAGCTTGACCAGGAGCGCGTCGCCCGAGAAGCGCAGCTGGCGGCCGAGCGCGCGCGGCGCGTTGAGCTTCAGGACCAGATTTCGGCCGCTGAATCCGCCCGCGCGGCATTGGAACAGAGCGAAGACGTCCGGCTGCAATTCGAGCACGGGCTCGGGGATCTCGGGCAATCATTCCAAGCGCCGATAGATTCGTCGCGCCAGCTCGAGGAAGAGCTGGCCGCGACTGACGAGAGAATCCAGGGGCTCGAAGCGTCTCTCGAGGAGTTTCCGGAATCGCTGGACCTTGACGAGCTGGCCGATGCCATTAACGCCGTAGCGTCCGAAGCCGGTCTCGCCCTAGCGGATCAGATTGAGCGTCTAGGAGGCGCGCAGCTCGACGCGGCCGATCGCCAAGTGCTTTTGCTCAACCTCGAAACGGCACGTCTTGCGGCATCGATTGCCAGCACGAGAAATCTACTGGCGACGACAGAGCTTCTAACCGAGGAGACGCGTCGTCTGCTTGAAGGCATTGCAACCCAAGGCGAGCAGCTTCTCGCCGATCTGCTGTCGGGCGCCGCAGCGCTTCCGGTTGATTCCCGCCCGGGCGGTGGCGCCCGAGGCATCGACCGATTTGCTGACGCGGTGGGGAACCTCGAGGGGCGCCTCGATTCCGCTCGGCAAGCTGCGGCCGACATGAGAGACGCTGTCGCGGTTCTCACCCGGGGATATGAGCGCGGCCGAATCTCGGCGGAGGAATATCAACGGATCCTGACCGATTTCGGCCAGGCGCTCAACGTTGAGCTTTTCTCACTTGCCGAACGCATTCTCGAGACGATGGGTCTGTCCGAGCAGTCGGCCGCGTTCGCAAGGGATCTCCGCCAGGCAGAATTCGACCTTCAGGTCGCACAGCTTCGGATTATTTTCGAGCAGGCAAACGCTCTCGGCTTGTTGTCCGACGAGGCGGCGGCCCGCATCGAAGAGGTTCTCAGGCTTGCGGCGGGGTTTGTGCTACCCGATCCACCCAGCGATGACGAGGTGGAAGAGATCCGAGACGTCTTGCGGCGAATGTTACCCACGCGGAACGCGATCGATACAGCCGAAAGATACGCGGAAGCCATCGAAGAAATTGCGCAGCGCGCCGCGGCGGGAGAGTTGGACCTCCGCGGGATCTCGGACGCCTGGCGAGAGCTGACCGACGTCGCATTTTCGGATTTCGGTGGTCAGTTACTCTCCTTTATCGATCGGTATTACGACGAGATCGAAGGCGGCGAAGAACTTCGCCGGCGCCTTGAAGAAGTGCGTTTCCGGTTGGAAATAGCAAATCTTGAGGCGCAATTCGTCATTCTTCGTGAAATGGGGCTTCTGGCAGGCGAGACGGCTGAATTCATCGAATCCGTGCTCGCAGAGATCCGAGAGAATCCGCCCGACTTCACCGTGAGGCCGCCAGGAGACGACGCCGGCGACGACACCGGCGACGACACGGGGGAAGCCATCGCCTCGGGGCTTCTCGCCGCTGATCGCGCGGCGCAGGCCGTGAGCCGGTATCGCCAGGAAATCGAGCGGCTCGACGCAGCGCTCGAAGCTGGGACGATTTCTGCCGCGCAGCAGGCCGCCGACATGCAGCAGCTCGCCGACGTTGCGTTCGTTGACCTTGGCTCGCGCGTGCTTTCGTTCGCCGATCAATTCTTGTCGGAAATCGAGGGGGGCGAACGGCTGCGCCGAGATCTCGAGGAAGCCCGATTCGCCCTCGAGCTCCTGAATCTGCGCGCTCAGGTCGCCATGTACGACGAATTGGGCTTGCTCACCGAGCAGCAGCGCGATTTGATCCTCGGCACCCTCGCACAGGTTGAGGC
>JAAXHB010000223.1 GCA_012271125.1 Actinomycetota bacterium
GCCTTAACCCGATCCGACTTAGACATCACCGACGCTGATGCCGTTCATATGGCTATCGCGCAGTTACAACCAGACCTTGTCATCAACTGCGCTGCTCAAGTCGACGTTGACTACTGCGAGCTCAACCCCCTCGACGCCCACAAGATCAACGTCGACGGGGTGAAGTACCTTGCTCAGGCTTGTCACCGAACCAAGGCGCACCTGACAACAATTTCAACCGACTATGTATTCGACGGCAAAAAACAAACCCCTTATCTCGAAACAGACCCAACCGGACCACTCTCGGAATATGGCACTTCAAAACTTCTCAGCGAAGCAGCCGCCCTTGACTCACACGATCAGGTGACGATCATCAGGACTTCGCTGGTATGTGGCAAACATGGCTCAAACGCTGTCAAGACCATGGTCACCCAACTTCAAAGTGACCCAGAGCTTCGCTATGTCACAGACCAAGTTGCTTGCCTCACCGCTGCAGCAGACTTGGCACAAGCAATCCTTCAACTAAGCAAAGCCCGCCTAACCGGGCTCTTTCATGTGTCAAATCAAGGTGCGCTTAGCCGCTTTGAGCTTGCTCAAGCCGTCGCCAGCTCGCTCGGCGAAAATGTCAATCAAATCCAACCGATCCTGACAGCTGACATTGATCCGCCACGCCCAGCTCAGCGTCCTGAATACTCAGTATTAGACAATGCCGCCTTATGCGCTGCTGGATTAAATATCCCACGTCATTACAGCGAAGCCCTGTCTGACCTACTTGCGGAACTAGTCGCCTAAGTCTTGATCCCCGCAAACTCCAGATCTAAACCATCTTTAATCTCATCGGCCTGATCTAAGAAATACGAATCCTGCGCATCCCAGGTATGCCCGCTGGCATTGCGCACCAGCACATATCCAGCGCCATGGGTGCGATAAATCGTGCCGCCATAGTTGAGCACAGACTGAATCAAAGCCTGATCAACACCTTTCGGCACCGGCGACCAGCCACCAACCTGATCAAGCTGCTGACGAGCAATCATCATCGCCCCACCAGCGATACTGCCCCAAGTCATATGCCGCTCACCCCGTCCCCTAAAACGATGCACCAGCACATCGGATTCTTTTAGGTACACATATTCCGACCCCTTGGCGACAAGTTCCGCACCGGAATACTCCACAGCCAAAACAAGATCCCACAAATGGTCAATCCCGTAGTGGTCATCATCGTCAAACTTGGTAACAAGCTCACCCGACGACGTCTCAGTAGCAGCAGCTAAGACTTCTCCGAGGTTCTGTGTTTCGCTCACATTGATTACATGATGACGACGCTCCGTCCCAAATCCGCTGTCACTTTCAAAACTCTTAAGAGCATCGCTGACATCTTCAAAACCGGCACCGTGTAGAGCCAGGATCAATTCAATTCTTGGATAGGACTGTCTAGCCACCGCTGCCACAGCATCGACCACTTGCTCTGGACGCTTCGTCGCCAGCAACACTGACACCAGCGGTGTAGCCCTTCGATACAGATCAACATCTTCGGTTTCAACCGCCAACTTGCGAGCTCTGCCAGCATTGGAGTGCTCGCGCAAGGCAATGCGACGCATCTCAACGCTCAACAGTTCACGTTCATGGTGATCCGCCTCAGCAATTCGTTTTGACGTCATCACTCCATACAAGTCAGCACCTAGCAAATCTCGCAACTGTGATGTTTCAACGCCGCAATCGCTCAAGTGCACAACTGCACCGGTTGCCGCCAACGATGCCAAGGTCTGAGCACGCCTATCAACATCAGCGTGATAATCCCCAACGTCTATTACATGATGCGCACGTCTAAGACGTCTCCACTGACGGGCAAACCACTCAGGTGGATTATTTGCGTCATTGATATCTCTCTTAAAGATGCGGTCGCTTATGCCGCTAGTTGTCCGAGCTCTGCGATGTTCAACTCGCCAATTGACCGGATTGAACAAAGCGCTATCAAATCCACCTAGATCAGCGAGGTCATTGACTTGCGCACCTTCATCAACTTGAAGCTTTCGGCGTAGCCAGAGTCGTGCCTTTGGCAAGGGCCCACCCTTGTCCCGCACTCGATTAACCAGCACCGAACGCCAACTAGCAACCACCCATCGCCAAAACCGCTTAGCACCAGCTATGTCACGGATGCGCAACGCTTCTTGGCCCACGCGAAAGCAAACCCGAATGAGCCGTTTCGACAGCCCTAACACACACCGAATCAGGTATGTCTGAGGCAGCAGTGCAGCTAACCGCTTGGTATTAGAGCCGCTATCTGCCATTTTTGTGCTGCCTGTGCCATCTGCGAGCCCTTTAATGCTGACCTTGACAGCATGCGGAGTCGCCTTAACTACAGATCCGAGCTCATCAAGTGCCATGGCATTTCGAAGTTGACGATGTGTCGCCCAAGCTCGGGTGATTCGCACCTCATAATTCTCACCAAGTGGCACATAGGCCGTCGTTGATGTTCCCAACACACGAAGCAGCAATGCCACCGTCTCAAAATCAACAACGACATCTGCCGGTATGTGCACATGAAACGAAGCCGCTCCATATGCCTCAAGTGCTTCCGCTGTCGTCCCAAATCGCACTCTTGGATCACCATCTAAGGTGCGTTGCAGCCAATCACTTACTGAGTCATCAGCACATATCCAAATCACTAGATCATGAAACGAACCACCTAGAAGCGTCTCCACCATCGACAAAAGGTGAATTGACGAAGAACGTTGCAACTGAGTCGTATCTTGTGCCACTGAATCAATAACAGACCGATCTGTTGTATCGCTCTCACTCCCATCTCGCTTAAGCGAAATGAGAACTAGTACTTGTGGAACAGTGAAGCTGCGCCCTGGGTTGGCCTTACGAAACCCCCGATGCGCTATGAGCTGAGAAATCTTTGCCCGCTGCAACTCCAAACTGCGCTTCTCCGCACTTGACGGCGCTGCCCCCGCACCTTGATGCCAACACAACGCCTCACGAGCAGGTACCAACACTGCACCACGGGTGTATGCCCGATAACCAAACTCGGTGTCTTCAGCCCCCCACTGGGTGAACGACTCGTCATAGCCGCCCGCTAGGTCATAAAACGTTTTGGACACGCCAAGGTTTCCGCCTGTAACCGGACGAAAAATATCGTCAACCTCATCGCAGAGGTCATTGGTGCGGATCATGTGTCCTTCGATCCACTCAGGCCGCTCCCATGGCCGCCCTTCGAACAAGTCTTCCAAGGTGCCACTACGGTCTCGCACCCCCGCCACATCGATGCCGTCAACTTCTACATGGCGACGAAATCCCAACGTCAAAACATCGCTAGCTGCATGATGCCAGCGGGCATGCTCAGCTATCCATGCCGACTCAGACATCATGTCGCAGTCCAAAAAGATCAGGACTTCACCTTTGGCAGCGTTAGCCCCAGTGTTTCGTGCCCTGGCTAAGCCAAAGCCCAGATCTTCTTGGTGAACTACTTGAACATCTAATGGCGATTCAGGCGTTACTAGGGGAGTGGCTGATCCATCGTCAACGATCACAACTTCGAACAGCTCGCGGGGATAAGTCTGTCCTTCCAGAGCTGCCATAGTTAGAGCTAACGCCTCCGGTGCTTCGTAATAGGCCACCACCACGCTTACTTGAAGCGTGGGCTTGAAATCTTTGATGGAACTAACAGGAAGCTTGCGCCAGTTGTTGCCCTTAACTGCGGCAAATGGGATACCAGACATTTAACAAAATCCTAAAGTGCGACCCCAAACCTAAAGCGCGGTTCTGATGTCGCCTGTCAGCTACCTCCCCTGTCAACTACCGACTAAGAGTCCTTGTGGCTAAGAGCCCTTGCCCTGTGATAGCCACATACTTCCCTTGTGCCCCCAGAAGATGCTTCTCCCAGCCTGACGGAAACCAGTCCGGCACATTTCCCCCGTCAAGAACAACAATGTCGGTCGCGATCACGTCGCCCAGATCCTCCTCATTAAGCGTGTGAACAGGCAAATCCAGGTAATAGGCAATCCAACGCGGTGTAGGAACATGGCGAGTTGCCCACACCAACTCCGCTTGAGCTACCTCATCGGAATCAACTAAACCAGCTACCAGCTCTCCCGCATCGGCAGGCTCGGTCAAATACCGCTCTCTAGTAGATCCCGTCACAACCAAAAAGGCAGTCATCAAAACCGCTATCGCAGCCCCTGCGCTCACAACCACTCGAAGCCTCGTCGACAGCACAGTTCGAACATGGTCAAACAAGGCAGCCATGCCGATTGTCGCTGGTGCCAACCATGGGAAGTTCCACAATCGGTGAATCCATGCCCCTTGTTGAAATCCAAAGGTCAAGATCGCAGCAACCGACAACGAAATCACAACCGCAAAACGTGTGCGTTTATCCACCAGTCCAGCTACCAGCGCCGGCACAAGCAAGATACGCAGCCACAGAGGAGCAAGCAGCTCTTCTTTGGCAAAGCTCCATTGTCGTGACAAGAACTCACGAAAGCTGAACTGCGTGCTCTGAGTAGATGTTTCAACCGCGCTACCGGTACGAAAACCAACACGTTCAACCATTTCAGAAATGTCGGTGGCGTTAAGAATCCAAACTGCGGTGACAACCATCCCCACGAGGGTTCCAACGCTCACAGCTGTAGCTGCCGGATTCCAACGACTGCGTATCCATTTGACAACGCCTCGTGTGCTGCTCACCTCCACATCGCTTCGAGGGACTGCCTGTAACAACAGCCATACGGCAACCAATCCCATAGACACCATCGCAATCCATGACTGCATCGCCGCCAAAGCCGTCAAACCAGCAAGCCCGACCCAAACCCAACGAGGAGACACACAATCACGGGTCAGCCACGCCACAGCCGCCAGCACAGCTACCAGCAGCGAATAACCCACCCCGATGCGGGCATACACGTAGAAGAACCCTGTCGAGGACATCGCCGCAACCGCCAACAGCGTCGGACCCCAAGCAATCTGACGAAATCGCAACAATGCTGCGATAAAACCAACGGTGGCTGAACCCAGTACAAAACCCATAACCCGTAATGCCGAAACGCTGTCGCCGAAAGCCCCTACAGAAACAATCGAAAAAAACAACTGCAACGGTGGATGATGTGCATAAGTCACAGACGCCAACGCCGGCTCAACACGCAACTGCACCACATGTTGTCCGTCAGCTTGCGCGTAAGGTGCCATCACCGCACCAAAACGAGACTCAAATACACCCATATCCCAAAAGTTCCTTGCTCCAAGCCCGAAACGAGCAAGAATGCGCCCATCGTCGCTGTTACCTAAAGCAAGACCTAAATCGCCAATCCACATCGCAAAGACGCCAAGACACAGCAACACCACCAGCGTCCACCCAGACCGGCACCATGCTGGCTGCCGATAAAAAAGTCTTATGAGCCAGGCCTTCATTCGATAGGTACTGGTTTTCGCAGCGCAGCGACCATTATGAGAACCCAGTTATAGGAAAACCACAACACAAAACTTTCAGTCAGGTTCTCAACAAGCAAAAACATGATCGTCGCCGCCCACCACCAGCTCAATACACCCTGATCTGCTCGGAGTTGCAACGTTAGATTCCGCACAGCAAGTCCCACGATGACAACCATCGGCACCAAGCCCAAAAGTCCCAACCCAACTGCGGTCTCCACAAAGCTGTTATGAGCACTTCCTCGCCCTAACAGGACATGCGTGTAGGTCAACTCTGGCACATCCCAAAAGGCAAAATACCCCCACCCATGTAGAGGGCGATCGATTATGTATTCCCAGAGCAAATCCCACATCTCTCTGCGTTGCGCCAGCGTCGGTTCGTTCCAAGTCCGGTACAAAAACACTCCAAACACCGACACGCCAAGAGCTCCAAGCCAAATCAGCCATCGTTTAGTGTCTGTGCGATACCAAAGACGTCCCAAAGTCGCGACTCCTACCGCCAACAACAAGCCCACCGCAGCCGTGCGACTACCCGCATAAATCATCGTCACCGCGGATGCCACTAACCCAGTCGCCGCTCCAACAATTCGCAAGATTGAAGCACTTGTTTCAAAGCCATATGCCAAGCCATCTGCCCTAGATGCCAAACCATTGGCATCGCTAAGTGCCCGTCTAGCTCGCAGCACACGCAGCTCTTTGACTACCCAGCCCAGACACGCCAGCACTCCAAGCGCGGCAACAGGTGCCAGCGAGTTGCGATTTGTGAAAATCCCTTTCCAGTCATAGTTGTGGTCAATAGCAGTCCATTTGCGCCACTCAACGGCTGCCAAACTCAGCGCCACCGCGGTCAACCCAACCATGCCCACGGCCTTGTTGATCTGATGCAACTCAAGGTTCGCTATCAACACCGCCGCAATCGGCAATCCCAGATAAACAAGTGAACGCCACAGGGTGGCGGTGCTATCAATACTCCAAAACGTCGAAATCAGAGAGACAAGGCTGTAAGTAGCAATCGCCCACAGCGCCAGACGATCGCGAACCCACCGACTTAGTGCTAACCGATCCACTCCAGACTGATCCAACGGCGCATTGCTTTGCCCCAACAAATGCTCAGTAAAAATCCCAACCGTCCACAAGACGATCACTAAAACCCCTGCGACTACAAACATCAGCCATACCGCCGGGTCTTCCCAATGACCTCCTCGGTTCAAAACATGTTTCGCTAAATAAAAGACCGCGCCATTGGTGTAGATGAACAAAACCGCCGCTACGCCCACCCATAACCAATTCCGCGCCAACAACTCCGTAAAATCTTGA
>JAAXHB010000224.1 GCA_012271125.1 Actinomycetota bacterium
GGAACCGGCTCAGCAACCAATACCGAAGCCGAACTAGAGCAGTTGCTCACCCAAGTCAAAGACGACGAAGATGCAAGGCAGCGGTTCATAGACCTGCTAGAGCTGCTTGACCCACACAGCGCAGCCGAGTGGCGCAAACGACTCTCATCAGCACTGTTCTAAGGACAGTCACACTCGCCACACATTTCATCAATCTAAAACTCATTTCACATAATTTGACACAGCTACATTGCATTGCGTTATGCTCGCAGGCATGCGAGGCGCAACACCCCTAACAACGTCACTAGCGGATCGCTTTGGCGTGTCCGTACCCACAATGGCATTCGGAGCACTCGGTGTTACCGCCGCAGCTCTAGGCGGATGGTGGGCACTGCGAACTCCACCAGCCCCAGCACCCGAAGCGGTGCTGCCAACCGTTGCCGAAGTGTTCATCCCAGAAATCCCAACAACACCCACCACCCCACAAGGCCTGCCATATGGACTAGTAGTGCATGTCGCCGGCGCGGTGCTACAACCAGGCGTTCATGAACTCACAGAAGGCAGCCGAGTCCTTGACGCAATCACAGCAGCCGGAGGACTCACCCCAACAGCAGACCAAGCCAGGCTCAACTTAGCCCAACCCATCGCAGACGGCAGCCGCATCTGGATTCCCGAAATAGGCGAACTTGTCGAACCCTCAGTAGTCGGAGTAACCCCACCCGCAGGCGGCAACACCGCACCCATCAACCTCAACACCGTCGACGGCAAAACCCTTGAGGAGCTACCCGGAATCGGCCCATCACTGGCGTTTGCGATCATCCAATTCCGAGACGAACACGGCGGCTTCTCAAGCGTCGACCAACTCGATCAGGTATCAGGCATCGGCCCAGCACTCGTGGAACGATTGCGTTCCCTCGTGCGCATCTAAATCCCAATGCGCAGCTAAATGTATGGTCAGGCACCTCCCAAACTCAGAAAACCAAACCGCCAATCACGGCTGCTGCCGTACTTCGCCGCTGCAGGATCAGTCACCGGTGCCATCCTCGGCGTGTCACCGGTATGGATCGCTACCGGACTGCTTACCGCCGCTGCAGTCGTCGTCATTAAAGAGCTACGAAAAGCCCTAATCGTCACGCTGCTACTGCTCGGCGTCGCCGGCATCTCCTATGACCAAGCAACCGCGGGGCTCATCACCCCAGAACCCGAAACCATTCACACCTGGGTGACACTTATGGATGACCCCCGCCCTCTCGGCACCCGTGGCGTCCGCTTCACCGTCAAATACGACACCAAGCGCTACGAAACCCGAGCTTTCGCCACCCCGGCCGCACAACTCGACAACCGCCTCGCCGGCGAACGAGTCCTAATCACCGGCGACATCGAACCAGTGGAGGGCGACTGGTACCGCTGGAGACACGTCGTTGGGCAAATCAACGTCAAAGCCGTCCATGACCATGCCCCCGCAGCACCCGTGGCCGCTTTCGCCAACACCGTGCGGCGCACACTATCAACCGGAGCAGCCAGCCTCAGCACCAACGA
Organism: Actinomycetota bacterium; assembly: GCA_012271125.1. GTDB lineage: Bacteria > Actinomycetota > Acidimicrobiia > Acidimicrobiales > Aldehydirespiratoraceae > JAAXHB01. The sequence continues at coordinate 1,519 of JAAXHB010000224.1, forward strand.
TCGAGCCCTATTCACCGGCATGATCTACGGCGACGACCGAGAACAATCCGCCAAACTCGCCGACGACTTCCGCGCCGCCGGACTAGGCCACCTGCTTGTCGTGTCAGGCCAAAACGTCGCCTTCGTTCTAGCGCTGGTATCGCCAATCACCCTGCGACTCCGCCCCGGCATACGACTCGTCGCCCTGCTCGCCCTACTCGGCGTGTTCGCCACGCTCACCAGATTCGAACCGTCGGTGCTGAGAGCCGTAGCAATGGCAGCCGTCGCAGTAACCGGTGCCGCCCTCGGCAACCCCGAAACCGGACGCCGCTCCCTCGCCTGGGCAATCGCTGCCGTCGTAGCAGTCGACCCGTTCGTGATCCGAGCACTCGCATTTCAACTATCGGTGTGCGCCACCGCCGGAATCTTGTGGATCACCCCGCCACTGACTCGCGCACTCAAAGTCCCGAGGCTGATCCGCCTCGCCATTGCCACCACCGCCGGTGCCCAGCTCGGCGTGACACCACTGCTGATCACCACATTCGGAGGCGTGCCGCTCGCCTCGTTGCCTGCCAACATCCTGGCGGGCCCCGCCGCCGGTCCGGTCATGATGTGGGGTCTCACCGGCGGCATGGCAGCCGGACTGCTCGGCGACACCTTGGCGAACCTGATGCATATCCCCACTGCGGCGTTGCTCTGGTGGGTTCGAACGGTCGCAGCCGGTGCCTCGACTATGCCGGCTGCCTACTTGGGCACGAGCAGTGCCACAGTTATTTCCATCGGCGTTGCCCTGCTGTTGCTGGGCTCAAAACTCAAACATCGAGCCGATTCAAATAACGACGACGACATCAGCGACGACATTGACGACGACGGCAACATCTCCAGCACCGGACGCCGTATTGAATGGAGCTCAGGCAAAGGAATGCCAGACATCAACCAAATAATGCTGGAGGTAAAACACGCGCCGACGGACTATGTCGTGATTGATGGTGCCCCAATAGATCTAGCCCCAATAGATATAGCCACCGCACCAACCAACAACGCTTCAGATCAACACGACCCGACAGACACAAAATCACGCCTAGCGGTTATCGGCTCGCCGCTGGTATTTGCCGGCGCAGCAATAATCGCAAGCGTGTTCGCATACGGATGGATAACGGCACCAACCCCACAAGCCGGCTGGTCTGAAGTCGAAGGCGCTTCGGTATTCACATACGATGACGACCAGATCAGTTGGGACGACCAGATCAGTTTGATAGTGCTCGACGATCCCCGCTGGCCAAGGTCGTTGCTGGAGTCACTGCGACACGCCGGAGTGCGAGACATAGACGTCATCGTTGCCCCCGACGGCGACGCAACCGACGCCTATGCGGTGCTTACCTTGCTTGAACGATTTGACCC
>JAAXHB010000225.1 GCA_012271125.1 Actinomycetota bacterium
GTTCATGAGCACCTGACCGATGTGGTGATTGATCCGACTGCGTTGGAGCAGGTTGTATTGGACGCTGAAACGCTTGAGGTTCTTGAGCAACTTGAGCTGCCGCTAGATGACGATTCAAAGCCGCGTCCGAATGCTCAGGAGTTTTTGGATCGGTTAGAGGCACGGATCGCTAAGCGGATGGAAGGCACTGACCCGCATCAAAATTGGAAGAGTTTGTCGGAGCGATTGGAAGCACTGCGGGCACGCAAAATTGCTACTGCTGAGGAGTCAGTGGAGTTTTTAAACGAACTGATGGAAGCTGCGCGGGAGCTGGTTCGGGCGGAGCGGGCAGACGACGAGGGGCGGCTTGGTGAGATCACTGTGCTTGACCCACGTCAAGGTGCGCTGACGCAGATTTTTGCTGAGTATGCGCCTGAGGGTCGTTCGGTGATGGTGGAACAGGTTGTTCAAGACGTTGACGATCTAGTTGCGCCGGTTCGTGGGACGGGCTGGCAGAGCTCAACTCCAGGTGATCAGAGGGTACGGCGTGAATTGCGGTTGATTTTGAAGCGGTACTCGTTGCCGACGACTGGGGATTTGTTTGACCGTGCCTACGCCTACATTCGGGAGAACTATTAGGGGTGAGGTTCTAGGCTGAGAAGGTGAGCGGGGCAAATGCAGACACCGATCAGCGATCCGGGTTGTTAGATGGAGTTCGGGTTGTTGAGTCGAGTTTGCTTGGTCCGGGGCAGGTGGGGACATTCTTTGCTGACCTGGGAGCTGATGTAATCAAGGTGGAATCCCCTGCTGGGGATTACATCCGACAAATGACATGGCCGTTCGTCAACGGAGTGTCGTTGCTGCATCTGCACACGCATCGAGGCAAGCGCAGTGTCACGCTTGACCTCAAAACCGACGACGGCAAAGACATCTATAAACGGCTGGTTGCGACAGCAGACGTTGTTATAGAAGCGATGAGACCCGGGGCGTTGGAACGGCTAGGGCTGGGGTATGCGGTTCTGTCGGAGATCAATCCGAAAATAGTGATGGCGACGGTGTCGGGGTATGGGTCGACGGGGCCGTATCGGAACATGCCAAGCCATGGCATTGCCTATGACACATGGTCAGGGATCGTGCCGCCTGTAACCGACGACGAAGGGTTTGCGCGCATCTCGCCGGATATGCCCAACATTGGGATGAACGTTGGACCAATGCTGGCAGCGGTTGGGGTGTTAGCAGCGGTCATCAAGGCACGCGAAAGCGGCAAGGGGTGTGAGCTGGAGGTGGCGCAATCCGATGCGTCTGCCTACGTGGACTGGTACCGGATCGAATCGGAGCGGGCGTATCTGCGACCAGAAGATGAGGTGACGGGCAACCCATCTGATGACTATGTGCGACGCAAGGCGGGGTTAGCGGGAATGTG
>JAAXHB010000226.1 GCA_012271125.1 Actinomycetota bacterium
CACGTTGGGGTGCACCATGCCGCAGCCGCCGAGCTCGAGCCAGCCGCCGTCGGGCAGTGAAATGTCAAACTCAGCCGATGGCTCGGTGAACGGGAAGTATGACGGACGCAGCCGTGAGTTGACCGAGCCGCCGAAGAACGCTTTCACGAAGGCGTCGATGGTGCCGGCGAGATCGCCCATCGTGATGCCACGATCCACGACAAGGCCTTCGATCTGATTGAACGCCGGCAAGTGCGTGGCATCCGCGGTGTCGGCTCGGAAGGTGCGCCCTGGTGCGACTATGTAAATCGGTGGTTTTTGTGTTTCCATCGTGCGGATTTGCACCGGCGAGGTGTGCGAGCGCAGCATCACCTCTTCGGGTTCACCAAGGTTCACGAACAGTGTGTCGAAGCTGCCTCGAGCGGGGTGCCATTCGGGGATGTTGAGTGCCTCAAAGTTGTACCAAGCCGACTCGACCTCGGGCCCTTCGGCGACCGAGTAGCCCATCGAGATGAAGATGTCCTCAAGGGCGTCACGAGCTTGAGTAATCAGGTGCAAATGCCCACGCCGTAATGCCATGTCGTCGGTGAACTCGGTCAGGTCCAAACGCTCGGCTTCGTATTTCTGCTCATCAGAGCCTTCCAGCAGCCGCTGTCGTGCCTGATCGAGCTCTGCGGCAATCGTTTCACGAGCGGTGTTGATTTGTTTGCCGGCGTCTTTGCGCTGCTCAGGGTTCAGCTCGGCAAGGCTCTTTTTGGCTGTAGCGAACAAAGATTTGCGACCCAGCAGCTCACGCTCAAGGTCATCTACTTGGGTGACGTCTTCGACTGCGGCTAGTCGAGCCTCAACCTCAGCTGCAACCTCAACAAGCTGCCTAATAGCGGTCGACCCCTCGCTCACTCCAGACAAGTTAGAGCCTCTGCCCTGCTGCCCGACGCGCTTCATACAACATCAGCGTCGTAGCCATCGCAACATTGAGCGACTCAACGCCCGGCGCCATCGGAATACGAACCCAATCGTCCACCTGATCGCCAAGACTGTCACGATGCAAGCCTTGCGACTCTGAACCGACGACAATTGCCACTGGTGCCCCCGACAGGTCAAGGTCGCTGTAGACGGTTTCGGCGTTGGCTGCTGTGGCGACAACCCGTGCTCCCAGTTGACGTAACTCGGCCAGTCGGGTCGCTATATCCGTGCCTGGATCATCAATGCCTGGATCGACAATCTCCATCTTGAAGGCAGTGCCTGCCGATGACCGCAAGGTCTTCTGTGCCCAGGGGTCAACTCCTCCAAACGTCAACACTCCCGAAGCTCTGACTGCGGCCGCTGCGCGAATCATCGTGCCAAGATTCCCTGGATCAGCCACGCCTACTGAGACCAGCAGGAGGTCATCAGTTTCCAACGTCGTCGGTGTCTCATATTTGGGTCGGGTAAATAACGACAACAAGGGCTGGGGCGACACGGTGGAACACAGGGACTTGAAAGCGTCGTCGACAACAACAAGAGGACGAACCTCAATATGACCCAAGACGTCCACCAGATCGCTTCGTGATTTCTCACCGATAACGACACGGGTCGGCACCATGCCAGCGTTCAAAGCCTCCGAAACTAAACGCATTCCCTCGACAACAATGAAATCGTCACCGCGTTTGCGGTCACGTATCTGTCGCCGCAGTCGGGAAACCTCAGCACTGCGAGGCCCTAGAGGAGGCATAAGAGTCGGTGATTTAACTTTTTTACTATGCCGACTTAGATACCGGGCCGACTTAGATACCGGACCGACTTAGATACCGGCTAGGGCGTCTTAGACGCCGACGGGTTAGCTAGAAGCTGAGCTAGATACGGCTGAAGATGCCGCGGAGTTTGCCGTCTCCACAAGCGCAGCAAAAGCCTCGGCGTCATTAACAGCCAGATCAGCTAGCACCTTGCGGTCAACTTCAACCTCGGCAGCCTTAAGTCCGGCCATGAAACGGCTATAGGTAGTGCCGTTTTGACGACACGCAGCATTGATGCGCTGAATCCACAACCGACGGAACTGGTTCTTGCGAGCACGCCGATCACGAAAGGCGTACTGGCCCGAATGCATAAGCTGCTCGTTGGCGGCACGCCAACTGCGGGACTTGTTGCCGTAATAACCCTTGGCACGCTTGAGCACGTCACGGCGGCTCTTCTTTGCGTGAACCGATCTCTTAACTCTCGCCATTACAAAATCCTTTACCTGCCCTAGACCCCAAGGTCTCTCATCGTTTTGGAATCGGTGGAATGAACCTCAGTCGTAGGCCGCAACTGACGCTTGCGCTTGGGCGACTTCTTTTCCAAAATATGGTTCTTGTTGGCCTGACGGCGACGCAACTTGCCGGTGCCCGTGCGCCGAAAGCGCTTAGCAGCACCACGATGCGTCTTCATCTTTGGACCCTTACCCATGCGATTCTCCGAAACTTGTGACAGCTATGCCTGCTTGTGACCGCTAAAGGCTAGAGGCTGCTGACTCCGTCTCCTCCGTCACCATGTCCGTCTCACCAGAAATAGCATCGCCGTCGCCGTCACCAGAAACGTCGTCACCAGAAACATCACCAGAGCTGTCTCCAGCTGACTCCATCCGACGCCTCCGAGCCTGCGCCTTACGATCCGGCGCCAACACCATCACCATGTTCTTGCCGTCTTGCCGTGGCTGAAACTCGACTTTCGCCAAATGCTCCACCGCCTCGGCAATGTCGTTCATGATCTGCTCACCAAGCTCGGGATAATGCGCCTCCCGGCCCCGAAACATCACGGTGACCTTGACCTTGTTGCCCTCCTCCAAGAACCGCTCAACCTGGCGAGTCTTCGTAGCAAAATCACCCCGACCAATCTTGGGCCGATATTTCATCTCCTTGACCGAGACGTTGGTCGCCTTCTTGCGGGACTCCTTGGCACGCTGCGCCGCCTCGTATTTGAACTTCCCGTAGTCCATGATCCGACACACCGGCGGATCGGTCTTGTCAGCTACCTCAACGAGATCAAGCCCTCTTGCCTGAGCAAAGTTAAGTGCCTCCGGCAGCGACGTGATCCCAATCTGCTGTCCATCTTCATCGACCAAGCGCACTGAAAGCGCCGTGATCTGGTCGTTGATTCTTTGCTCTTCACCTGACGGTGCTATAGCCGTTCACTCCTGCTTATCACGCAACCTCCGCGCTTGAACTCCAAACCCCGCTGCTTGCCCGGCGGCACCTCGAATGAATTCCCCTCCAGGAACTCTCCTCAGAGAGCATCGGTGTTTGAGCATCGGTGTTTGATTGACCCCGTTAGGCTAGCAGTGCAGCTGCCCCACGGGATTGCCCTGTGGCTTAGCGACACGGCTTAGCGGAGGCGTCATGAGCACCCTGTGGACACCCGGTGGTGAAGTCCCCGTCAATCGCAACCCTTCTGGGCGCAACCCTTCCGGCACGCCTCCTGTCTCTGATATTGACAACGCTATTAATGACGATATTAATGACGGCGGCAGCTACGGCGCTCCTGTCGACCCAGCCGAAGCTGACGACGGAGTTGACGCCGAAGTTGACGGCGGCCTAAATCTCGACGACTTATCGCCCGAAGAGCGCGAACGCGCCGAGCAAGCGATTCGTGAACTTGCCGAGACCAGAGAACAAATTCTCGCAACCCCAGCGTCGGTGATCGTGGCAAACCACTGCATGGGCTTGTATGAGTTGGCAGCCCTGCACCTGTCGCAGCGTGAGCCAAACTTTGCTGAAGCTGCGATTGCAATAGACGCCCTGGGGCTAATCATTGACGGTCTCAAAGGACGCCTCGGCGACGATGTCGGATCGTCGTTGAACGAGGCTTTAGGACAACTTCGTGGTGCCTTCGTCGGTCTAAAACAGCAAGCTGCCCAAGCATCTAATAACGACGACGACATGAGCAGCGACGACATCAACAACGATGACATTGACGACGGTGAAGATGACGATGTGAATATTGACCCTGACGGCGGCGAGAGCAATGACGTTGACGATGACGGCTCTGACGAGGACGACGACTGATGCTGAAACTCGTCCTGCCTAAAGGCTCCCTAGAGCAAGCCACACTGCAGCTCTTCGAAGACGCCAACCTGCGCGTCTCACGCTCCTCCGACGTCGCCTACAAGGCAACGATTGCCGATGAGCGTGTCGCCGACGTGCGCATCCTGCGCCCCCAGGAAATCCCTCGCTATGTAGCCGACGGCCTATTCGACATTGGTATCACCGGACGTGACTGGATCGAAGAAACCAGCAGCGACGTCGTCACCTTAGGCGAACTTGAATACTCCAAAGCCACGGACTTGCCCGTCAAGGTTGTGCTCGCCGTCGACGGCGCCTCCAATATCACCGAAGCTTCCCAGCTCGCCGGCGGCGTGCGTGTCTCTACCGAATACCCCGAGCTAACTCGCCGCTACTTCGAGAAGCTCGGCATAGAAGCCGAGATCATCTTGAGCTACGGCGCAACCGAGGCGAAAGTTCCCGACATTGTCGACGTCGCCGTTGATATCACCGAAACTGGCCGAGCCTTGCGTGCCGCCGGTCTGCGCATCATCGACACGCTGTTGATTTCACGCACCGAGCTGATCGCCAACCCGACCTCCGCCGCCGATGCTGACAAGCGGCGTGCCATGGAACAACTTCAAAGGCTCCTAGTCGGTGTCCTCACAGCTCGCGGCAAGGTGTTATTGAAAATGAACGTCGATGCGCAGGCTCTCAACCTCATCATGGAGATGCTCCCCGCCGAGAAAGTGCCAACGGTCAACGAGCTTTATCAAGGTGCCGGCTATGCCATTGAGTCGGTGGTGCCACGCAACGAGCTAAACGTGATCATTCCGAAACTGCGTGACCTCGGCGCTACCGACATCGTCGAAATTCCTATTTCAAAAATCATCCCCTAACGGCTATCACCGGCACCGCGCAGCGTCATATATCTCAATCTCTAGGCGGACGTCTGTACCAAGACGTTCAACATTGACAAAGCGTCCACGGGTTACGTCTTCAATAGTCCTAGCACCAGCACCTGAAATCAACGGCTTGCCGTCATCGCCCCCGAAAACAGCAGGTGCCGCATAAATCACATAACGGTTGATCAAACCCGCCCGGGCAAATTCACCAATCGTGGATGCCCCGCCTTCAACTAGGACTTGCAGCACTCCTTCAGCCCCTAACTTCTCCAGCAACTCAGGCAACGAACCCATCCAGCTCTCACACGGCTGAACGGCAGCATCAGATGGCACTTCGCCTAAAACAATCCGCCTCGGCTGACGCACTTCAGACGATGCCTGCTCACTCCAAAACCGTGTCACGTCCTCGGGCTGCCAGTCCCGAACGGTCAGTCGCGGGTTGTCTGCTCGAACAGTGCCTGCTCCCACAATCACCGCGTCAGAGCAGGCACGAAGCAGATGCGCGTCGGCTCTTGCTTCCGCAGATGTAATCCACTGCGAACTCCCGTCAGGTGCTGCCGTTCGCCCGTCCAAACTCGCCGCCATCTTCGCCACTACATAAGGCAGACCAGTCTGCCGATGATGCAAATACGGTTTCAGTTGCTCTTCGATCTCATCAGCAAAAATCCCGACCCTCACTTCTATGCCGGCTTGGCAAAGGCGTTCCACTCCCCTACCGCGCACCCGCTCATCCGGGTCTTCAACACCTATAACAACCTCCGCCACCCCCGCTTCGATGATCGCCTCAGCACAGGAAGATGTCGACCCCTGATGATCGCAAGGCTCCAACGTTGAGAACAGTGTCGCCCCCTGAGCCGCCACCCCCGCGAAATTCAAGGCATGCCGTTCAGCATGAAGCCCACCCGCTGGACTAGTCGCCCCAAAATATTGCGTGCCATCACTACCCAAAACCACACATCCCACCCACGGATTCGGACTCGTCAACCCCCTCACCTTCTCCCCAACCCCCACCGCAGATGTCATTTCATGGCTCACCTAGTGGGGGTGGGGGTCGTAGTTGTCGACAAGAAGACGCACCGCGTGGTCGACAACGTCAATAACTGCGCCAATCGTCTCAACCGCACCAGACGCTGACCCTGGCGTATTGATGATCAACGATGTCCCGCAAGTCCCCGCCACTCCACGAGACAAC
>JAAXHB010000227.1 GCA_012271125.1 Actinomycetota bacterium
GCTTGTTCAATGTAGGAATTAACGGCCGCGGCGAGCGCGTTTTCCGTAATTTTGAACGCGCGCCCCGGCGAGCCTGGATCATTTGCTAGACGCCGAAGGGTGATGGTGTTTCCACCGGTCTGGAGTCGGCACACATAATCGAGCACAGCAAAGACCAGTATGGCAGCCGGCAATGTTGGTTTTGCCCCTCGGTTGAACCGAAATTTTCCATCGGTTTCTGAGCGGGTGAGCAAGCCGAGTTCTGCGAGTGGGCTATCAACAAGGTCTTCTATTGAGCCGCGGCGGCTGCGTTTGCTTGGGGCGTAGGCATGTAGCAGCACGGCAATGTCTTTTTTAATGGACGACAGGCTTGGAGTGCGCCATTCGTCAACGTCGGCTACTGCTGTTGCTACCGCTTGAAGGAGGTCGGATTCGTCAAACTCAACTACGTGGAAGTCATTGAACGCGAGCCACCATGCGGGGAGTTTGCAAGGTGGTGCGAGTAGCAGCCAGTGAAGGAGCCATAGGGTGCCGGGGTCTTCCATGTGAGTGTCCCAGCCGTCGGTGTCAAATAGGGCGTGGCCGCGGAGGGTGGGGGCGACGCCTTTGCGTGGCTTGGTGGCTGTCGGGTCGTCGTCGGCTGTGTCGTCAAGATTTGCAGCGTCGGTGATGAGCTTCGCGGCTAGTCCCCAGAAGCGGATAGATCGAACCATGTTTTTGCCGACACCTAGCTGAATTGGGGCGTGCTCGGCGTTAAAAGCTTGCGGGTCACAAGCGGCTTCGGCGTATGCCTTTTTGAACCAGCCATAGCGAGGATGGAAAGTTTCGTGACGAGAAAACGTCGGCTCGGCGGCGTCTACAAGGCGCATTAGTCAGTAATCATCCCACAGGCACGAGTTCGCGTTGTTCAACCGTGCGCTCTGTCGTGGCAGGCGTCGTTGTGGTTTGCCATTCATGGTGCTCGCCATCAGACGTGTTTGGCTTGTTGTAGTCGTCGTTGAGGGAGCGCACATGGGTTACGGCTTCCACTGTGCGTTCGATAGCGGTTTCTATGTCTTCGGGGGTGGTGAAGCGACCCAGGCTGAAGCGAACTGATTCGCTAGCGGCTTCATCGGATAAGCCCATTGCCAGCAGCACCTGTGATGGCTCGATCACGCCTGCGCTGCAAGCACTACCAGTTGACACAGCCACCGGATCCATGTTGGAGACGACGGCATCTGAGTTAGCACCAGAGAAGTGGAGGTTGGCGGTGTTTGGTAGGCGTTTGGTGACGTCGCCGTTTTGGGTCACATCGGGTAGGCGGCGTTGAATTTCGGTGACAAGGTGGTCGCGCATAGGAGCTATTCGGTCGGCGTCTTTGCCATGTTCTTCGCAAGCGAGCTCTGCAGCAAATCCAAGCCCGACGGCACCTGCAACGTTCATCGAGCCGGAGCGCAGACCTTGTTCTTGGCCTCCGCCATGAGTTTGGGGTGTGAGGTGCTTAAGGCTTTGGGATGTGCCGACGAGGGCACCCACGCCTTGGGGTCCATAAATCTTGTGCGCGCTGATTGATGTGAGATCAACTCCAGCACTTTCTGCGTCGAAGTAGCTGCGGCCAACCATCTGAGTGGCGTCGCAGTGCATCAAAGAGCCGTGCTCGTGTGCGAGGTCAGCTATCTCTGCAATGGGGTTGAGAATGCCGGTCTCGCTGTTGGCAGCCATTACTGAAACCATCAGCACGTCATCTCGGAGAAGTGACTTAAGTTCATCTATGTCAGTAAACCCGAGGGGTGTGACACTAATCCGGTCGACTTGGCAGATTCCGTTGATTTCAAGCCATTCAGCAACTCGTCGGATCGATGCGTGTTCCACGGCGGAGATAAGTATTCGTGAGCGTTGTGGAGGGGCTGTTTCGGTGATTCCTTTGAGCGCGAGGTTGTTGGCTTCGGTTGCTCCAGAGGTGAAGATGACGTTGCCGGGGCGGGCTCCGACTAGGGCTGCAACTTGTTCTCGAGCCTTGTCGACGGCGACTGTTTGGAAGCGTCCGAAGCGGTGAGAGGAGGCGGCGTTACCAACAGCGTCGGTGAGGGCAGGCAGCATTGCCTCGGCAACCCGCGGGTCAAGCGGTGCCGATGCGTTGTAGTCCAGATAGACGGCGTCGTATGCCATATGCGTGACATTAGAGCAGACCTATGACACCAATCTGGGATACCTCCGACAAATTGTGAGCATGTCAGACCCGCCATACGTACAAAACTTTCAAAATCTTGCACATCTCGTGCTAGAGATATGAGCACATAGCGGACTTAAGAGCATTTTCAATAGTTCAGGGCTAGTCGATGAGCAAAAAGTTTGGGGCAAACATGCTATATGTCAAGTTAAATTATCATCTCGTCTCCTAATTCGACAAGAGAGATCGGCACCTTCCACCAGACCTGCCAACTCATTTTTGGAACTAATTCAAAGTCAACTCCTTTGCCGTTCGTCTGGCACCACTTAGATCCTTGCTGATTCCACCCATCAGCCCTTAATCCTCGCAGCACGGATGAATCAATGTAAGCAAACCTGTAAACGTGTTGTCTTCCCTGTTTATTGTTTAGCTGGCGGTATGGCACTGACAACATTTGAAAATCTCTAAGATTAAGAGAGTCTGTAATCTTTATTATGTCACCATCAAATCGGGTATGGCGATTGCCAGATAGCGTTAGACGGTCTTTAGCTCGCTTTCCAGACTTTATTTGCAGGTAATGATAATCTCCGTTGACCCGCACTGTGATGTCAGCATCTGGATCGTGACCAGTTTCTTTCCAAAACGCATGGTGCTGAGCTTGATTGTCTGACTGAATAGCTCGAAATATGAGTTCTTCAAGTTGCCATCCCGAGCAACGGCTGGCCGAGAAGAGTTTGTGGAACTCCTCAAGACCACGACGAAAAGTCTGTTCCATTCGCGGTGTAAGCCTGTACATCACGCGTCTCCTGTCGCAGTAAGCCACTTTTGTGAAAACTCGACAAATTCAGGGTTTAGCTCTATGCCAACGAACGGTACTCCTAGTTTTTGTGCGACAACGCACTCTGATCCTGACCCTGTGAATGGCACGAGTAACCGCCCACTTGAACCTTGGATTCTTGATGCCAATAGTCGCTCAGTGAGAGCTGACGGTTTTTGTGTTGGATGTTTGAGAACGTTACAGCTGCGGTGGTGCGTTAGCTCAGATGGTGGGAATACTTGGCGGTCGTGTGATATGCACATAAACCAGCGTTCAGTTCGTCCTGCCCCTCCGGCTAGAGCTGGAATTTTCAATACATCTCGAGGTAAAGCACCGTTGGCGTGAGCTTGATAGGTTGAATCGGCATCGTCTTTACTGAAGCGTCCAGTAGTTTGCTTCCGTTTTTTTCCTGCAGAGTTACGAAGAAAGTTCTGGGTGTAGGGCTCTCGTATATCATCAACGTGGAGTTTGGGTTTCTCGTTATTCCAAAGGGCGAGTATTGATTCGTGCGAGCGTTGCCAGAACTTTGAGGTTGGAACGGTCTTGTTGGTGTAGTGCCATACCAACCAGCGTTGTTGATCTAATGGATAGTTCACTGCAACATGAGCCAAAATTTCCGTGAATCCGTAGATGTAAAGAATTCCATCCCTGCTCAACAGACTGAGAGTTAGGTCAATCCAGTCTCGGGACCATTTCACGTATTCCTCTAGAGGCAAATCGTCGTTGTTGTTGCCGAAGTCCTTGCCGATGTTGTACGGGGGATCAGCTATACATACATCAAAAATCTCTTTGCTGTCCGCTAGGAAACCGAGAATATTCAAAACATCCCCATTGAACAGCCTGGACCCGGTGCAGGAGGTATAGCTGGGCATTGGCTCCAAACAAGGTTCGGGGCCAGTGGGTGAGCTATGTGATCGTGGCCTCAAGCGTCCCCACTCTTTGCTCGTCGGTCGCACCGTCGGCCTTGGCCCGGTGAAACCATCGGTCACACACTGTAGTTGAAGTTCTTGTTGTCGCATGGTTCCTCGTTCCGTCGGGTGAGTCAACGAGGTTAGATATGGGGTATGACACAGGCCCTAGAAACCTCGTGCAGTAGGTCTTAGAGCGTCAAGGTGAGATGGTGGGTGGGTAGGTTCTGGAGGGATGGGGCGGGGGCGTTCAGGGGTTATCAGGATTAAGTGGCTTGGGGGAGAAACCAGCGCCAAGTGGCAGTCAGACCCTCGCGCAGACCCTCGCGCAGGCTCTCGCGCTCCCAAGCAGAAATCGCGCGTTCCTAAGAGCAACTCTCGCGCTCCCAAGCAGAAGCGGGCACGGAAAGACGACTTGGTATCTGTGGCTCCAGAGGATCTGATTGCAGCGGTTCGGGTGTTGGCGGGGGAGATTATTTACTTGACGGCGACTCCGGAGATCGCCGAAGCTGCGCACGAACTTTTGACTGCTACCGACTGGGAAGAGATAGCTAACTTGAGCTCCGAAATCCTTGACTGGATTCCCTGCGATCCGTTTGCTTACTCTGGAGTCATAAGCGGCTGCGAGGATGAAATCGAGGATCGCGCTGAGCAAATTCTCAAGCTCGCAAAGGGGCTCTTTGAGATTGAGCAACGTGAGTGAGAGGGAGATGAGTTTGGACTTTCTAGAGCTGGGTGTTGAGGGGTTGGCACGGAAGGTGCGGACACGGGAGGTGAGTGCGGTTGAGGTGACTGAGCACGCGCTTGGGCAAATCGAAACACTGAATCCAAAAATCAATGCGTTCGTGTCCGTCGACGCTGATGGGGCGAGGGCGCAGGCTAAGACGATTGATAAGCGGCTCGACGCGGGGGAAGGGCGAGATGGGTCGGGCAACGAAGATTCTGGCAGGAGTGACGGAAGTTTGCCTTTGGCGGGGGTGCCGATAGGGGTCAAAGACCTAGCGGATGCTGCCGGCTTTGTCACCACAAAGGGAGCGATGCACCTTAAAGACACGGCACCGGCAACTCAGGATTCAACAGAGGTAGCGAGGCTGCGCGCAGCAGGATGCGTCGTTATAGGCAAGACAAACACTCCTGAATTCGGATGTATGGGCGACACCTATAACCCGCTGTTTGGGGTTACCTCAAATCCGTGGAACCTTGAGCGGTCACCAGG
>JAAXHB010000228.1 GCA_012271125.1 Actinomycetota bacterium
CTCCGTCGTGGCCAACGCTGGGCAGCAACTTGTTCACGTTGCCTCGCCGGTTCCGCTCGCTGTTATCGTTCGCCATGCTGTCGCGCAGCTTCTGGCCGAAGAGAATCACCTTGCCGCTGTCGGGATCGTCCCAGGTCAGGCCGACGGTCTCCTTCCCCACCGTGACCGTGCCCGTGCCCGAGAAGGTCAGGTTGTAGTTCCCGTCGGCTTCCGATCCCGGCTTGGCCGCCGCGCTCAGGATCCGGACCTCGCTGGTCGAACCCACCGGATCGTCGTCGTGCATGTCGGTGTACATGTTCACCGTGAAGAGCCTGCCCAACTCATCCCAGCTGGGATTCACGTACCTGTTGCCGTCCCCCTTGCTGGTCGAGGTCAGTCGCGCGTTCCCGTCGGAGGCGTGCTTCGGCGCCAGTCCGTCGAACACCAGCCAGGTCGCCGGCATGTCGCTCTGCCGATTGGACGTGCTGAACCGGTTGAACCGCCCCCGCACGTCGTTGGTGTTCCACCCGTAGGTGCGGCTCGCCGGGCGAACCGACAGATTCCGCCTCGTCACCTCGATGTTCCCGTTGGTCACCTGCAACTCGTAGTTGGCGATCCGGCTGTCGGGATCGTTGAACTGCAGCGTCACCGCGTAGTTCCCCACCGGCTCCAGGTTCTTGCTGTTCAGGCTGTGCGACTTGAGCGGACTGTTGAAGGTCAGCGAGATCCGCTCGTGATCCCCGTTCACGAACTGCTCCGACAGATTCTCCGCGATCAGCGTCCCCGCGTTCCACGACGGATCCGAGTCGCCGAAGGTCTTGCTCAGCCGGTTCAGGGTCAGCCGGGCCGTCTTCGGCGTCACCGTCAGGGTCTTGGTGACCACGGGACTGCTCCCGTACTCGCTGTTGCCCGCGGAGCGGAACATCGCCGAGATCCGGCGATCCCCGGCGTCGAGGACGTCGCCCACGCCGATCACCTGACCGTCGACCGTGTAGACCATGTCTCCCGATCCGGCGATCTCCGGCACCACCTGGGCGTCGAGATGCGAGGCGGTGATGGCCTGCCCGTACTCGATGGACGCCAAGGCTCCCGGCCATCTCACCTCGAACTGCTTCTCGGTGATCTCCAGCCGGCCGGTCCGGTAGAAGAATTCCACGTTGCCGTCCGCCGCCACGAAGTTGCTGGCGGTCACCGTGTAGGAGCCCACCGGCGAGTTCGCCGCCGCGTCGGTAACGAAGTTGCGGGAGGTCACGTCGATCTCCACCATCTCGAACACCGTCCTCAGATCCGTGCTGGCGCCCGAGTGGATCGGGCTGCCGTCCAGGTTGAGACCCGTCAGGTACCCCGCGGAGGGAGGATCGTAGGCGTAGGTCCAGGAATAGTCCTCGAGCGCCGGCAATCCCGAACCCTCCGATCGGCTCAGGGGCACCGGCTGCACCTCCACCCGCTTGGGCAGGACGTCGATCGCGAACCGTGCCGACTGCGAGGGAAACTCGTCGCCGACGCTGCCGCCTTTCCAGGCATCGACCGGCACCGGGTCGTCGAGTCCCGGCGACGAGTCCCAGTAGTTCGAGGAATCTCCCAGTCCCTGCACGGAGTGCGCGGCGAGCCTTTCGTTGAAATCGACGGTGAAGACGCGGATCTCCAGCTCGTAGTTCCCGTCCGCGCTCAACCGATAGTAGGAATCGTCCACCGTCTCATGGATATGCGCCCACTGGACGGGGACATTGTTCTCAAGGGCGGTTAGGGCATCGGCAGCGAGTACGGGGTCGTCAGCGAGGTTGGTGAAGTCGGGCCCCACCCGCCAGACGCGGCGGGACGTTCCGGAATCCAAATCGTGGACGTAGGCGTCGTAGTACAGGAATCCCGGATTGTCCCACGGGGAAGCCAGCGCGACGTCGGTCCGGGGATCGACGATCGTCACCGTCGGGGCGACGCGCTCCCCGAACTCGAACGTGGTCTGGCTCACCTCGATGTCGAATCTCAAGGGCGGCGCTTCCACGATGGTGTACAGCGAAGCGAAACTGTCCGGTCGCACATAATCGAAAATTGAGTTTGCGTTGCCACTGTCGATGTATTCCTGCACTACCGTGTAGGTCGAGGCAACCGTCGTCCCCTCGAAAGCGACATTGTAGTTCGGGCCCATCACCTGGCTCGCGTTGCCGACGGTGTAGAAATGGGTGTAGCCCGCCATGGTGTTGGCCCCGTACTTCCTGAGATCAGATTCGGAATTGGCCAGGCCGGAAATCATGTCGTTCATCGACCATCCGAACGAATGCCGAACGGACACTTCATTTCCCTGCCCGTCCGACTTGGACGGCAGTTGATCGAAGGCGTCGTTCTCCACCGCGGTCGCTTCCGCTTGCATGGCATTCAGCCCGAAGCCAACTCCCGGCCCGTCGGCGGCTCCGTTGGCTCCGTTGTAGCCCAGCGGTCCGTACGACAGGGACGCCGAATTCGCGGGGGACTCGGGATGGACGAGGTACCCGGAGGGCCCGGGGACCCTTCTTCCGGAATAATCCAGAATGTCCCGATCGCCTACCACGGGACTTGCGATGTCGAACCGAGTGTTCCCTGCGTAATTCTCGTTGGCGCGCAAGTGCGTCTGGGGAATGGCAGTGAGCGCGTCAAGGATGTCATCCTCGCTGGACCCGGTGTCGTTGAGAATCCTGATGAACTCTTCGTGCGAATCGACCTGCCACTCCGTGTAGTAGGTGATGTCCTTGAGAAGAAAAACAGTGTCGTTGACGATCTCCGT
>JAAXHB010000229.1 GCA_012271125.1 Actinomycetota bacterium
GAGAGAGAGAGAAAGAGGGAGAGAGATATGACCACCTGGCTAGTAACAACAAGTCCTATCACAAGCAAAAACTACGTATGCATATTTAGAAGTTCTGGTGGACATTTAAGTGGTTTGCTATTAAATTTTTATCCCAGCAGATATCGCAATTTCTTACCCCCAAATTTAAATATTGTTTAGCACTATACAAACATTGGCGATCATTCCATACTAGACAAAGGGATTCCCTAGGAAAAAATCCAAACAGGATGCTTGATGAGATTCGGTAAAATTTAATCCAATCAAGGTTTGAAACACCAGCCCTTTCGTTTACCCAATTAGTCCAAACTCAAACCAGATGACCCACCCTGTTTGAGGAAGACTAGAGGAAACAGTGCAGGCTGAGACATAAGACACAAAAAACAGTCAACATTGTCAGTTTGATGAGAATCATATGTGGATTTATAGAGAGCAACTAAGTATAGACATTTACCTGGAGATTTCCAACAATGGACATCTCTGAGCAGGAGTCCAGTTCCTGGAGAAGATAGGCATCCCTCCAGTCCTGACACAGAGAAACTGGGTTCCAGGTAAACCCTGACTAGCTCACAGCAGGAAGCACTTTTGTGAGGGGTGATGTGTGAGGGAGTGAGAGAGGGAGGAGAGTGACTGTAGGTGAGAGGGTGGGGGGTCGCCACAAAGAGATAGTAACCAGCATCCAGAGATGGTATGGTGCTCTCAGGTAGACAGGGAAGCTGGAGAACAGAAAGAGATGTGAGATCTACTTAAACAACAACTAATAGATTAATATCAGCGGTGCACTTAAAATCCATTCCTAACATAACTGAAACCACCTACATTTAAAATCTCAATCAGAAATGGAGTTTATAGTGCTAATCACAGTCTGTACTTAATGACGCTTATGCAAAAATTACTGCCTAGAAGAATCTTGGTAGTTTGGTCAGCTGAAATTCCATAAACTATGACCTTTGCTAGACCATCCTAGTGCATGTAATACACTAGCTACATGTATAGTACAACCGCAGAGTTTTAACATAGAAACCAAAGAATTAATAAAATGCCACAAGCAGAGAGATGGTTAAGTGCCATATAATAATCGTTTATAAATAATATCATTTGTTAAGACCATTCAGGCGAAGAAATAAAGGACCCAAGAATGTCTTTATCATTCCAAATGCACAATATTAATTCCATATGAATAAATACTTATATGACAACCACCCTGTGTGAACATTGTTTAGCTACCAGTTTGCCCTCACCTCCTTGTGGGTGTGTACCACCCTCCCCAGCAGAGACAGTCGACATGACTCACGGCCAAACACTGCACAGTTGTTATGACCCATCATTACAGGGGCCGTACAATGATTCCCTTCACCACCACTTGTTTCGTTTCTGTCACAACTGTTGCCAAGGAGATGTGCACAGCTGTCAACAGACCATCTCAGAATGTAGCAGAATGTGGGTGGGGCTGTTTGCTGCAAGGACAGTAGCAATGATGGTACAATGTCCACCCAAACAGCACACAGAATGGGGAAGACTACTTAAGATACCACCACCTGTATATACATCCATACAAGCCTGTGGTACACTGCTGTCACTTATGCTGTACGCAGTGTAGAACATTCTTATGTGAGAGGAATTGAGATAAGGGGGCAACTTGGAGCAGAAAATCATTGTTGAGTTATGATTCAACTCAATGAAGGCTCCAAAAAGACTTTGAAGAATATTAAAATGAGCTGATTTTGGTGATTTTCCTTCTAGTTTAGTATGTGCCCTGGTGTGGTACATATTAGTTTTGATAGCGAAGTATACTCAGCATAATCAATTTAAAACTAAGGCAAAGACAAAAATAGGTCATGCGTTTTAGCATTACTTCACAATGCAGTGCATTGACTCATTCGATACTCTCTTCGGTCATCGTGTACCACAAAAATTCTGTGACATGTAAGCTTTGCCAAATGCAACATTCCAACAGGCAATCTACCCACTCCCGTTTGTGACATACACTCGTGACGACCATTGCCAAAAATTATAAACTATCTCAGTGACCCTGTTCCGAATAATAGAGGTGCTGAATCTATGCAGTACTCTTATTTACCTACACTGATGTCTTCTGCCGAGTGATGTTTATCAGAGACGATATCAACTCTGGATTCCTGCAGCAGAGTGTACATCAACTGGATGATGGTAGCAGCTAGCAACCAGTGTTGTCTAGCTCACTGCTTCAGAGCAAGGCAAATGCCAAATATAGTGCAATGGTGGTTCACCTGGTGGGTGTGGTTCTCCTGATGATAGTGAGGTTGGTGAAGCTGACCTTTGTACCCTCTCCTTCCCTCACCAGATCAACCCTGCAGTGAAGGAATCAATCACACAACAAAAGTAACTATCAGAGAACTACACAGACACACACACAACACACACACACAAACACACACACACACACAAACACACACACACACACACACACACAAAAACACTTTTCTACACACACTTACACACACACACACTAGAAAACACAGACAAACATAAAGAGAAACACACACACACACACACACAAACAACCAAGTAAACACAAGCTAAACAAACACACACACACAAACAAACACACACACACACACACACTCACACACACACACACACACACATACACACACACACACAC
>JAAXHB010000230.1 GCA_012271125.1 Actinomycetota bacterium
ACTCTGGACAGGCATTCCCGCCCCCGTCGACACAATGAAAGCCGCCGCCACCTCCTAACAACCCACGTTTTCCCACAACCCCTCTACCTATCCCCTTATACTTTCGGGGTGTTTCATTACATATGGGATTGGGTGGTTCTAAGCGTTGCCATAGTTGCCATCGGAACACTCAGCATTATTGACCTCAAGACGTATCGACTTCCCAATGTAGTAGTGGGTTGGTCGCTGGTGGCAAGCGTCGCCGCGATGGGTGCTGCATCAATCGCAACCGGCGATACAAGATCGTTGCTTGTGGCAGCAGTTGCTGCGGTTGGTTACTCAGTGATGCTCGCGGTCGTGTTCGCCGTCAATCCCAAAGGCATCGGTTTCGGTGACGTCAAGTTCGCTGCTCTGCTCGGCCTACACATCGGCTGGGCTCAAGCAAGCGAGCCTTGGACTGCCATCCCGATTGCCATCGTCTCAGCACTGCTGCTGGCATGTGTCCTCGGCACAGCAATGGGCATCACCCTCGCTTGGCATCGCCGTGCCAGAACCCTTAAGGCACTCCTAGATACCAACTTCCCCTTTGGTCCCGCATTAGGAGCAACAACTTTATTTCTCATAATTATGTGACCTAGGTCACAATAAATTCAAAAATAATGTGACCAAGGTCACAAAAAACTAACTCACTATATTTTTCAACAATATTGAGATATTTGTGACAAAAGTCTCAAAATGTTGAGCACATTCCATAGGTATTGTCGCCTACGTGTTCACAAGTGAGACATTGCTATCAAGAACATTTCGGCAAGGAAACATTTTCAGCTGACGTGTCATATTTAAAAATTTGAGGTATTTGTCACATAAGTAAGCACAGGCATTAATGAATCGATAAAAGGAGGGGATTCAAAATGTCTAGAACAGGCGGCTTCTCAAGGTACGTGACCAGAGTGGCAGCCGCGTGGATTGTTCTCATGACAGTGTTTTCAATCCCAGCAGCCAGCAGCTCTACTGAAACACTTGCGGATGTGCCGCAATGGGCTTCAGAAGATGTTGCCAACCTTCAACAACTCGGCGTATTCGCGAACACTCTGAACACCGACGGTTGCGACGACGGACTCTTCTGCCCGCACCAAGCAACACCACGCTGGCTCACCGCGGTCTGGTTCACCAGAGCACTCGGCGCTGACGTATCCATCGACTCAAGCGCACTCAAGCGTTTTGAAGACGTCCACGATGCCCACCCCTGGTCAACTGAAATCCACAACGCAGCCAGCTTGGCAATCACCAGAGGCTGCGACGACGGTATGACCTTTTGCCCTGACGAACCAACCACGCGCGGGCAAATGGCAGCCTTCTTCGCCCGCGCCCTCGCACTGTCAACAACTTCTCAAACGGCACTAGCACCGTTTGCTGACGTCACCTCATCACACATCTTCTATGACGACATCAACCGCCTAGCCGCCAGTGGCATTACCCAAGGCTGTGGCAGCGGAGCAAACTTCTGCCCTGAAAGCACAGTCACACGAGTCGAACTAGCCGTCTTCTTAAACCGTGCCATCGGCGAAAGTCACACTATCCGCGCTGAAAGTTCCGCCACCCCTGATGATGCTCCCACCGTTGACGCTCCCGCAGACC
>JAAXHB010000231.1 GCA_012271125.1 Actinomycetota bacterium
ACCCTGCACAGTGCGGCGAACCCGCCTAGCTCATGAAGCAGTTCCGATGGGCGGCTGTTCTCGAGTAGTGGTTTGATGCGATCAATGAGAGCGTCGCCAGCTTCGACGCTAACCCCAGCATCTTCATAGGTCACGGCCATCAGGAGTTCAATCGCAGCGTCGGGAGATCTTGCGTGTGAAAGTGTAATGAGTCACTTGCTACAGTTTGCGCCGACTTTCTGGAGGCACGAATCTTTGTTTCTGCGGCTGACGTTGCTCAGTTTGATAAGCGTGGCTTCGGTATCTTCGATGGCAGCCGAACTCCAGTGGCTGTTCGAGTATGAGGCGGTTGTCGAGGATCAGAACGAACAAGCGAGAGACGGTGCTATTGATGAAGGCTTTGACACGGTTCTGAGCCGCATTACCGGACTTCGACGGCTCCCAGACACAGAAGTCATCTATGCTGCGCAGCAAAACGCCGGTGGCTACGTGCTCGAAACTCGCTATGCGACGAAATCGGTCAATCTGGATTCGATTGGAATGGTTGAGCAGTTGCTTCTGGTGATTCGGTTCAACGAATCTGCTATCTACGATCTCATCAGGCGTGCTGAACTGCCGATTTGGTCAACTTATCGGCCGAGCGTGCTACTCTTGCTTGAACAATCTTCGAGAGGTGTGTTAGGAGCATTCGATGAAGCTCTAGCCCGGTTTGAAATACAAGCGGTTGCACAACGTCGGGGGATCGAAGTCTTCTTGCCCTTAATGGACGTCTTTGACCGGCAACAGATCCCAACAGGGAGCGTTGCTTTGGAATTTTGGGGTTCGGTGGAGCTGCTTCGTCAGCGATATGGCGCTGATCTGGTGGCGATGGTGCGGGTCCACCGGCAACAGTTCGACAGCCGTCGAGTCTGGTTGAGGTTCGTTGGATCACGGATGAGTGAGGTTCCTGCCTCGGCTATCGCCGATGCTGCGGGATCGGAGTTCGGTTTGACGACGGTAGTTGATCAGATCGCTGACAATCTCGCAAACCAGTACTCGATTTCGAGTAGCGCAGAGAGTTCGCTGTATCTCACAGTGGATGGCATTTCAGATATCCGCAGCTACAAGGCAATGATGGATTA
>JAAXHB010000232.1 GCA_012271125.1 Actinomycetota bacterium
CAAGGACTACATCGCCATGCCCAAGTTCAACCTTTACCAGTCGCTGCACACCACCGTCGTTGGCCCCGAAGGCAAAACCATCGAGGTGCAAATCCGCACCGCCGACATGCACACCCGCGCCGAGCACGGCGTCGCCGCTCACTGGGCGTACAAGTCCGACTCGACACCCGATCTCGCCTGGCTGTCTCGCATCATCGACTGGCAACAAGAAACCGCCGACCCTGCCGAGTTCATGGACAACCTCAAGGTCGACCTCTACACAGAGGAGGTTTACGTCTTCACCCCGCAAGGTCTCATCGTGGAGCTGCCCTCCGGTGCAACGCCGGTTGATTTCGCCTACAGCATCCACACCGAAATCGGCCACGCCTGCGTAGGTGCCAAGGTCAATGGTCGTCTCGTGGCGCTCGACACGCAGCTCTCCTCAGGCGACGCCGTGGAAATCCTCACCTCAAAAACCCCAGGCGCGGGCCCTAGCCGTGACTGGCTCAAGTTCGTCGCTAGCCGCCGTGCTGCCAACAAGATCAAGCAGTGGTATCTGCGTGAACGCCGCGCCGACGCTGTAGAGCACGGCCGCGACGACTTAATCCAGGCACTGCGCCGCGAAGGCCTACCCGCGCGGCGCCTCCTCAAAGACGAACTGCTGGATCGAGTCGCGGCTGAACTCAACTATTACGACCATGACGCCATGTTCGCCGCCATCGGCGAAGCCCACCAGTCCGCCGCCTCAGTCGCAGCTCGGTTTGCTCGCATTCTTCAAGGCGACGACGATATCGACGGCGTGCGCCCCGACTCTGACGTCGAGATCGACCGCCTGCCCAAGACAGCCCGCCGTAGCGACGAGCAACGACGCGCCCGACACGGCCCCGGCGTCCATGTTGAAGGCCTCGACGACATCTTGATCCGACTATCGCAATGCTGCGGGCCGGTTCCGCCCGATGAAATCATCGGTTTCGTCACTAGAGGCCGTGGCGTGTCAGTTCACCGTGCTGACTGTCTCAACGCCATCTTGTTAGCTGACGACCAGGGTGACCGCCTTATCGAAGTCGACTGGGACGCTGAGCACAGCGGCTTTTTCACCACAACCATCGCCGTGCATTCCTTGGATCGTGCTGGCTTGTTGCGTGACATCGGTGACGTCCTTGCACAGCATCAGCTCAGCGTTTTGAGTTCCAAAACCGTTGTTGGAGCGGACTGCATCTCACGCATGAGCTTCGAGTTCGAACTCGCTGACGTTTCACAGCTCGATTCGGTGCTGTCGTCTGTGTTAGGACTTGAAGGCGTATTTGACGCTTACCGTGCCATGCCTGGACGCGAACGCAACTCCGAGCCCGCCCCGACCAGCTCCAGCAACAACTAGAAACCATGGCTCAAGCTAATTTCAGCGCGCCCGCAGGCACACGTGACGTATTCGCCCCTGAGTCCACTCGCCGCCGCGCCCTAGCAAACCAATTCGCCGACGCCGCCCATTCCGCCGGCTTCGGCCTGCTCGAATCACCCATCTTTGAACACCTTGGCGTGTTCAAACGTCTCGGCGAAGCCACTGACGTCGTCCAAAAAGAACTATTCAATTTTCAAGACAAATCAGACCCTCCTAACGATCTAGCCCTACGCCCTGAACTTACCGCGGGGGTATGTCGCGCTTTTGCTCAACACCGTCCGCCTACGCCTTGGAAGGTCTGGTACGAAGGGCCGCAGTTCCGCTACGAACGCCCCCAAGCCGGTCGTTACCGCCAATTCAGCCAACTCGGCGCTGAAACCCTCGGCACAAACGACCCCACCGCCGACGTTGAAATGATCGCCCTCGCTGCCCGATTTTTTGAAAGCCTCAGCCTCTCCCAAGTCACGTTGTCGATTAACAGCCTCGGCAACGCTGAAAGCCGCGCCAGCTACGTTGCTGCGCTAACCGACTATTTCCAATCCAGCGACCTATCTGAACAATCTCAAGAAACCCTGACACGTAACCCGCTGCGAGTTCTCGACTCCAAACGTGACCATGACCAAAGCATCATTGCCGCCGCTCCGCAAATGACAGACCATCTCTCAAGCGAATGCGCTGAGCACTTTGGTTGCGTATGTTCAGGCCTTGACACGTTGCACATTTCCTATGAGGTTTCGCCACGACTTGTGCGAGGTTTGGACTACTACACCCGCACCACGTTCGAATTCGCCGCCACGGCTTTAGACACTGCTCAAAACGCCATCGGCGGCGGCGGACGCTATGACGGACTTGTCGAAGCCCTGGGTGGCCCATCCACCGCTGGCATCGGACTAGCCCTAGGAGTCGAACGCATCTTGTTGGCATGCGACGCTGAGGGCTGCTTCGAGGCAGACTCAAGTAATGCTTCCGTTCAAGTCTTCGTGGTTGACACCGCCACCGGCGGCAGTGCTGCTTTGGCAATGTGTGACCTCTTGCGACGCCACAACATCAGAGCCGCTCAAGCCTTCGACAACCGCTCTATGAAAGCTCAGATGAAACTTGCCGACCGCTCCGGTGCTCAAGTTGCGCTTTTGATCGGTCCCGACGAACACGCCGCCGACAGCGTCACCGTTCGAAACCTCCGCGACGATCCAAATAAATCAGACCCAAATAAATCAAGCCCAAATGAATCAGGCCCAAATGAATCAAGCACTGCGCAGCAAACAATTCACACTTCCGACGTCGTCACAAACCTCCTGCACATTCTTGGACCCCTCTCCAAATCACCCCTTCCCTTTAACTAAGCATGACTAGCAGCCCATACTCTCTCCCCGGCAACAACAACTCGGCTACCTCCATGCGCACTCACATGTGCGCTGAGCTCACCAAAGCCGACGTAGGCAGCCAAGTCACCGTGTGCGGCTGGGTCGACCGTCGCCGTGAACACAGCGAGCATCTTGTCTTCATTGACATGCGAGACCATTCCGGCGTCATCCAATGCGTTGTCGACGGCTCAGTTGACCTGCGCCCGGAATACGTAGCGCAGGTCACCGGCACTGTCGTCGCCCGCTCTGACGACACCATCAACGAAAAACTCCCCACCGGCGAAATCGAGCTCGCCGACTGTCAAACCGAAATCCTGTCGGTTGCCGTTCCATCTCCGTTGCCACGTGATGAGGCAGTTGACGCTGTGGATGAAACCCTGCGCCTGCGCCACCGATACATAGATATGCGCAAGCCACGCATGCAGCGCAATCTGCGTGCCCGTGCCGCAATGAACGCTGCGATCCGCCAAGCCATGGACGCTCAAGACTTCGTTGAGATCGAAACCCCGATGCTGATCGCTTCCACTCCAGAAGGGGCACGAGATTTCGTGGTGCCGTCACGCAAAGAACCCGGCTCTTTCTACGCCTTGCCGCAAAGCCCGCAAATCTTCAAGCAGCTCACCATGCTCGGTGGCCTCGACCGTTATTACCAAATCGCCCGCTGCCTGCGCGATGAAGACCTGCGTGCCGACCGTCAGTTCGAGTTCTCCCAGCTAGACGTTGAGGCGTCGTTTGTTTCAGCTGAAGACGTGTTCGGTTTCATCGAGCCAGCCGTTGCCGCCGCTGTTGTAGCTGTGCGTGGTCATACCCCCGAGCCGTTTGCTCGAATCACCTGGGCCGATGCTGCCGAGCGTTACGGCAGCGACAAGCCCGACACCCGTTTCGGCATGGAACTCGTAGAGCTCACCGAAGTCTTCGCCAACACCGAGGCCCGG
>JAAXHB010000233.1 GCA_012271125.1 Actinomycetota bacterium
GTCGTCGTAGATGTTGTCGTCATTAATAGTCGTCGAAGATGTTGTCGTCATTAAAAGTCGTCGTAGATGTTGTCGTCATTAAAAGAGGTAGTTGACATATGAAAGAAGTGCGGATTGTGGCGGGGACGGCGGTGCCGTTGGATATGAGCGATGTGGATACTGATCAGATCATTCCGTCGGATTGGCTGAAGCGGATTGAGCGGACGGGGTTTGAGAAGGGGCTGTTTTCGGAGTGGCGGGATTCGCATGATTTTGTGTTGAACGATGAGGCGTATGCGGGGGCGAAGATTTTGTTGGCGGGGGTGAACTTTGGGACGGGGTCGTCACGGGAGCATGCGGTTTGGGCGATACAGCAGTATGGGTTTGAGGCGGTGATTAGTCCTCGGTTTGCGGATATTTTTCGGAATAATTGTGTGAAGAATGGGTTGCTGGCGGCGACGGTGTCGGAGGAGGCGGGGCGGGAGTTGATGGCGGCGGTGGTGGCGGCGCCGGAGTTGGAGATTGTGTTGGATGTGGCGGCTCGGACGATTGAGGTGCCGGCGACCGGGTATGAGGTTTGCTTTGAGTTGGATGATGCGACGCAGCGGCGGTTGTTGGAGGGGTTGGACGACATTGGGTTGACAATGCAGCTTTCGGATTCCATCGACAACTACGAAACAACGCGCCGCTCCTGGCTTCCTTCGCTTAAGTCACCCAGTTTGTACTAACCGCACGACAAGCAATCCTTTCGTTCGCGCTCTGCGTGCGGTATCTAGCGAGAGGGTATCTAGTGGAGAGAGTCTGAGGGTTGGCTGGCAGGGTTGAATGCGCGCAACCGCGTTTAGCGTGAGCACATTCAAGCCTGATAAAGGCCAACTCTCTTTGACAGATTTGTGGGAACTAAAACGCGGGGTGGGGCGTCATAACTAATAGCAGCGTGATGGACGCTGTTGAGCAGTGTCATACCCCACTGCTAAAAATTCCACGAGTCCCGGCAGCTTCGAAATTGGGGTTGCCAAAGAAAGGTCAACAATGACTTCAACAATGCGAAAGTTGTTACTCACTCCCCTACTGAGCCTGACAGTCCTCGCCACGACGTGTGCGGGGGATCAGTCGAGCGTGGATGCGCTCGGGCCGGATACCGGTGTTGGTGACGGCATTGGGATGGAGAATACCTACGGCGGCGATGAGAATGGCTACGAGAACATTGCCCCGGATGGACCGACGGGAGGCGAAGATGGCATTTTGGGTGATCCCTTTGACCCGGATGCGTTAGCTGGAGACGACTACTTCGTCACCAATCCAGACCTGCCTGATGATGCCTTTGACAACGACGGCGATCCGAGCATCGACGATGACTACTTCGACGACGGCAGCAGCGGCTATTCGGGTTATAACGACGGGAGCGGTGGTGCGCAGGGCGCCGAGAGCACTTACGGCGGCTGGCATGACGATGACTGGGGTTCGGGTGATTGGGGCAGTGCTGGCGAATGGGCTGGCGGCGCTGACGGTCAAGTTGTTGACATTGATCCTGACGATCTTGTTCTGACGACACGGCTGGTTCGGTTTGATTCTTGTTCGACGCTGCTTGATTACATACATGATGAGTACGGGTCACGGGTTGGGCCGTGGGGGTTCAACGAGGGTGGCTTTGGGATATGGCCGATTTTTGCTCGAGGCGAAGTTGGAATATTGATGGTTGATGAGGCTGTTTCGGCTGTGCCGGATTCTGATTCTGGGGCGGTGCCGCAGCCGTTGCCGTCGACAACGCCGTCTAATGACGGAGGAGCTGATGCGGGGTCGTCGTCGTCATCACCGAATTTTTCAGGCACCAATGTTCAAGAGCAAGGTGCCGATGAGCCAGACATCGTCAAAACCGATGGCAAACGCATTGTTGTCGTTTCTGAAGGCGAGCTGGTCGTTGTGGACGTCGCTACTCAAAAAGAAACTGGGCGGGTTTCGCTTAGCGAAGGTTGGGCGGCTGAGGCGTTTTTGCACGGCGACAGCGTGCTGGTGATTCAACAAGCCGGCGGTGAGGTCGGCATTTGGGGCGATCATATTTTGGTTGAGGATGCGCCACGTTTTGACGGGATTACTACCGTGATTGAGCGGGTTGAGATTTCCGGCGGCGTGCCTCGGGTTGTTGATACCTCTTATATAGAGGGTGAGTATTTGAGTGCTCGCAGCATTGGCGGGACGGCTCATGTGGTGACGCAGTTCAATCCGCAGCATCGGTTCCCGTTTGTGTATCCGCAGTCGGCGGCTGGGGAAGCTGCGGCGGAGCGGGCGAATCGGGCGGCGGTGCTTAATAGCACCTTGGCGGATTGGCTGCCTCGGATGTCTGGTGACGGTGGCAAGACTTGGAAGCAGTTCGCTGATTGTGATTCGGTGCATGCGCCGTCGGAGTTTTCGGGTTTTGGAATGACGACGGTTTATTCGACTCCTGTCGACGGGGCATTCAGTGACGACACGACCTCGGTGATGGCACCTGGTGGGATCGTTTACGCCTCAACTACGGGGTTGTATACCGCGACGCAGCGTTGGCTTGATCCGATTGTGTATGACTCGGCTTCGGAGGTTTCATCGCAAATGCGTGATGCGGTGACGAACCTGCATCGGTTTGACTTGACTAGCGGGACAGCGAAGTACACGGCCTCGGGTTCAGTGCCTGGAGAAGTGCGTAATCAGTTTTCCTTGAGCGAACATGCCGGGCACTTGCGGGTGGTGACGACCACCGGCGGGCAATGGTGGTTTGGCGACCGGTCTAAGTCCGAGAGCCAGGTTCGGGTGCTGCGTGAGCAGGGCGGCAGCCTTGTGCAGGTAGGCGTGGTTGGCAATATCGGCAAGGGCGAGGCGGTTCAGTCGGCTCGGTTTGTGGGTGACATTGCCTATGTGGTGACGTTCCGCCAGATTGATCCGTTTTATACGGTGGATTTGAGCGATCCGACCAAGCCTGTGGTGCGTGGCGAGCTGAAAATCCCTGGGTTTTCTAGTTATTTGCATCCGATTAGCGACGATTTTGTGCTTGGGGTTGGTTCTGATGCTGACTTGGATGGGCGGATTACCGGTGCGAAGGTGTCTTTATTCGATGTGAGCAATTTGGACAATCCTTTGGAGGTGGCGGTTTGGACTGCGCCTTCGGGTTGGACTGACATTGGTTGGGATCATCGGGCGTTTTTGTGGTGGGCACCTGAGAACCTGGCAGTGCTTCCGGTTTCGGTGTATGGCGAAAAGCGTGAAGACAACTGGGCTGGTGCGGTGCTGTTGCGGGTCGCTAACGGTGCCATTACCGAGGTTGGGCGTCTTGACCATTTGGATGATTCGCCGAAGGGTTTGACTGATTGTCGGACTCTTGGGCCTTCGGATTTGCCGTCCAGGGATCCGGGGACGTTTTCGACCAATATCGAGTATCAGCTCAATGACGGTTACGTGACAGTGTTGGCGTGTAAGCCGGGCGACAATGTGGGCATGAACGGATTTGACTGTTCGGCTGCGGCGGATTATCAGGTGGACGATGCTCGAAAGATTGGGTTGTCCTTGGGTTCCAATGAGATGCTGACGATTTGTTGGCCATTTGGTGGGTTGCAGGAAATCGTGCGCAGTATCGCTATTGACGACGCCTTGTGGACGCTTAGTTACCTGTGGGGTGACACCGGCGGCGACCGTGAGGCGCAGTTCAAGGTCAACGACTTCAAGACACTGAAGGAGTTGGTGCACATCAAGTTGTAAGACCTGTTGCTAGGGCGGCGGGGGTTTTCGGCCCCCGCCGCATTAGCCTCACGGATATGGCTCGGGGAAAATCCAAAATACTGCGACTACTAAAACTGGGTGCCGTGAGTGGGCTCATAGTTGGGGTTACGCGAGCGATACGAAGTAGGCGTCAACAGACTTCTGAAACTGCGTGGCCGACCATTGCTGAAACGGCGGCAAATGATGGGCGGGACTTGGACACGTCTGCTGATTCTTCTGCGGAATCTTCTGGAGGTTCTGCAAGTGCGAGCACCAAAGCTGGCGACAATGACGCAGACGACGAGGTTGAGGGCTAAAGCTCTCCATATATTTCTATTTCGGGTAACGCATCGGCTGGGGTGAAACCCAGCACCGCTGCAAAAAACGAAAGCTCAGACTCGAGAGCCTTGACAATGTTGTCTGCTTGACGAAAGCCGTGCTGTTCGCCTTCAAATAGCACATATGCCACGGGCACGCCCTTGGACTTGAGAGCGTCGACGATTAGCTCGGCTTGGCTAGGCGGGACGATTTCATCTTCTGAGCCTTGTAGGACGATCATTGGAGCGTCGAAGCCGTCTAGGTGAAGTGCAGGTGATCTTGCGGCGTAGATGTCGGCGGCTGCGGGCCAGGGTCCGATAAGGGTGTCGAGGTAGCGGGCTTCAAACTTGTGGGTATCTTTGGCGAGAACAGCTAGGTCGCCGATTCCGTAGCGGCTGGCACCGGCAGTGAAAGTGTCATGAAAGGCGAGGGCAGCCAAAGCGGTGAAGCCGCCGGCGCTGGAGCCGCGGATTGTGATGCGGTTGGGATCGATGTCGCCGCGGTTAGCGAGATATTTGGCGGCGGCTACGCAGTCGGCGACGTCGGCGACACCCCATTTGGCGTTTAGTAGTTGTCTGTAGGCGCGTCCGTAGCCGGTTGAGCCGCGGTAGTCGACATCTACCACAGCAAAACCTCGGGAAGTCCAGTACAGGGTGGCGAGCTGGAGCTGGCGACGGGCTTGAGCGGTAGGACCACCGTGTGCGAGCACCATAAGCGGCGGGCGTTCCTCCGGTGGGCCGGTGAAATCAGGGTTAGCTGGTGGATAGTAGAGAGCGTGAGCGGTGGCGGAGCTAGTTGGGAAGGTGATGTGTTCTGGAGTTACGAGTAGAGCTTTGTCAAGATTGAGGTCTCGTGCTGGGCGTACGACAATGCGCTCAAAACTTGTGTCTTCGGCAGAGAGTTGGCCCTTATCGGGCTTGAATGTGCTCACGCAAGCGTTGCGCGCATTCAACCCCGCCGGCCCAACTCTCGAAACCAATATGACTTCTGTTTCGTGAGCGAAGCCTGCGCCGGCATACGCTAAAAAAACCTCACCGGCTCCTTGCCTAATCTCGTCTTGCTGGCACTCCCCCACCGCCTGAAGGCTGGAGATCATGGTGAGAGAGGAGATGCTGGTGTCTGGTAGGGGGATATGGGTGCCGTTGACGTGTAGTTCGTCGCCACTGGGTTTGCCTGCGACCACGGCAATGTTTAATCCGGTGCCGTTTAATCCGGTGCCGTTTGAACCGCTGCCTGCCCAGCGTTGCATGCCGAAAACCCAGGGCGGTGTGGCTATGTCGTATTCACCGGTGACCTGAGGGATTAGCGCGCCTGTGGGCAGGTCGACTTCATAGAGGTTCCACCAGCCTTCATGGTCGCTACAAACGAGTAGATGCTGGTTGCCGGTGTCGTCAATGATCCAGCCGGGCTCGCAGAAGCTTTGATTCCCACCGATTTCGGTGATGGGGTTGGTGAGTTCGCTGTTGCTTAATTCTCCGGTGTTGAGTTCATAAACATGTAGGCGGGTGCTGTCCCATGGCATGTTTGGGTGATCCCAGGAAATCCAGGCAAGGGCTTTGCCGTCACCGGAAATGCGAGGCGACATGACGAAATCGGATTGCTGCCAGAGATGTTTGACTTGGCGGCTGCCGTCGGTGGGAATGGCGACAAGCTCGTTGATGGGTTCGGGGTGAGAGGTATTGTTGTCCACAGCCGAATTATTCACTTTGGAGTCATCTGAGGGCTCGTGGCGTTCATGAACGCAGATGATCCAGTTGCCGTCGGGAGTGACACGTCCATCGGCATAACGCAGCGAGCCGGCGGTGGCGGGCTCAGGGGTGAGCAGAATTGGCTCTGGACTGTCGGGATGAAGACGGCGTAGGCGTTGGTCGGAGTAGTCGACGTAGTAGAGCACACCGTCGTGAGTCCACCAGGCACCGCCCCCGTATTCGTGGACTCGTGTGCGGACATTGGCGTCGGGTGGGGTGACTTCTTGGGTGCTGTCTTGAATGTTGCTATTAGTTAGGTCACAGCACATGACCGCGGTGCGGCCGCCGTCGTCGGGGCGGCTTTCTGCCCACCAAAGCAGGTTCGGGCGAACTGGGTCGGCGATTACCTCTGAAATCTGGGCGGCACCGGTGACGAGCAGCTCAGCTGTTATCGGCGAACTCCACCCCCCATACGGCTGTTCTTCAGGATTACTCATCGTGCTCAGTCAAAACTCTTGATAAGAACTCTTATATCTGTCCAAACTCTGAGGCAGAGCTGGCGGGGTTAGGTGGCGGTGGAAAGGTAGTCGGCGATGCGGGTAACGCCGGCGACAAGGTTGTCATCACCCAGGGCGAACGAGAGACGCATTCCGCCGGTTGCGCCGAATGCTTCGCCGGGAACGACGGCGGCTCGGGCGTGCTCCAAAATGAGGCTGGCGAGGTGGACTGTGTCGGTGGGGGTGTCGTCGGCGATGTTGGTGCCGATTAGGGCGCTCATGTCCGGGTAGGCGTAGAAGGCACCTTGGGGTTCGGGGCAGACCACGCCGTTGATGTCGCTGAGCATGGAATACATGGTTCGGCGGCGGCGGTCGAAATGGCTGCGCATCTCTGCTACGGCGTCAAGCGAACCGGACACGGCAGCAAGGGCGGCGGCCTGGGCGACGTTGCACACGTTGGAGGTGGCGTGTGATTGGAGGTTGGCCGCGGCGGCGATCACGTCGGGAGGTCCGATCATCCAACCGACACGCCAGCCGGTCATGGCATAGGTCTTGGCTACGCCGTTTAGCACGATGCATTTGTCTTGAATGTCGGGCACGACGACGGGCATTGAGTGATGCTCGTTGCTGCCATAGACGAGGTGTTCATAAATCTCATCGGTGATGACCCAGACGCCGTAGCGGGCTGCCCAGTTGCCGATGGCTTCGATTTCGTCGCGGGAGTAGACGGCACCGGTTGGGTTAGACGGGGAAACAAAGACCACGGCTTTGGTACGTGAAGTTCGGGCGGCTTCGAGCTGATCGACGGTAACTCGATAGCCGGAGGCGGCATCGGCTTCGACGCTGACGATCACGCCGCCGGCGAGGGCGATTGGCTCAGGGTAGGTAGTCCAGTAAGGGACCGGTAGAAGGACTTCGTCGCCGGGGCCGATGATCGCGGCGAAGGCGTTGTAGACGGCGTGCTTGCCGCCGTTGGTGACTAGGACTTGAGCGGCGTCAGCTTCGAAACCGCTGTCGCGTTTGGTTTTGGCGGCGATGGCTTCTTTGAGTTCGGGTTGACCGCCAACAGGTGAGTACTTGTGATTGCGGGGGTCGCGACAGGCCGCGACCGCGGCTTCGACGATGTGATCTGGTGTGGGGAAGTCGGGTTCGCCGACACCGAAGCCGGTGACGTCGACGCCGGCGGCACGCAGTTCACGGGCTTTGGCTGAAACGGCAAGAGTGGCTGAAGGGGCGATGGCGGCGACTCGTGGCGAGATGCGGTTCATGTGCGTGAGCGTAGTCACCTAGATGTTGATGTAGATGTTGGCTAGGGGTGGGATTTGATGCGAAACTTGAGGCATGACAGATAGTTCTAGCTCGGCAGCGTCGAGCATTGTGATACCGGCTGACCTTTTGCCCAGCGATGGGCGCTTTGGGTGTGGGCCGTCGAAAGTTCGAGCCACCGCCGTGCGCGAGCTTGCCGATGCTGCGGTGAGCTTTATGGGCACGAGTCATCGTCAGGCGGGGGTGCGTCAAGTTGTTGGCGCGCTGCGTTCTGGACTGAGTGATTTGTTTAAGTTGCCCGATGGATATGAGGTAGTGCTCGGCAATGGTGGGGCGACGGCGTTTTGGGAATGTGCGAGCTTTGGGTTGATTGAGCGGCGCAGCCACCATCTGTCGCTGGG
>JAAXHB010000234.1 GCA_012271125.1 Actinomycetota bacterium
TGCGACCCAGAAATGCTTTATGACCTTAACAACGACCCCGACGAGGTCACAAAAGCGGCAACAGACCCCAGCTACGCCCAACAATGCCAGGAACTTGCGGCTCTAGTCACGAAACGTTGGGATTTTGATCAAGTCAACGAAGATGTGCTACGCAGTCAACACGATCGCATATTCATCTACAACTCGTTCCGCCGTGGCAACCGCCCCGTCTGGGACTATTCGGTATCGCCAGACATCGAGCCCTGGGCACTCCGCGACGGAATCTCCTACAGCACCTGGTCAAGCGCCACGAACTAGTTAGGCAACAAAACTGTTCGAGTCGCAGTGCCTGACTTAATACCCGCAAACGCTTCCGACAGCCCTTCTAGCCCAGCCGTTCCAGAAATCAACTCGTCTAACTTGAGCCGCCCTCGCAAATACAAGTCAACCAACATAGGAAAATCTTTATGCGGCCGAGTGCCGCCGGCGCGAACACCTAGCAGGTTCTTGTTCTGATGTAGCGCCATAAACGGATAGGTAACAGTGGCGGTGAGCTCCGGCACACCTACTGCAGCAATGTTCCCGCCAGGCCTTGTCATTGATATAGCAGAACCAAGCAGCTTAGGATCACCAACTACCTCAAAAACATGATGCACTCCACCAGGCACCAAAGACTTAACCGCTTCAACAGGATCAACATCAGTGGTGTCAACAAAATCAGTCGCCCCGAACTCACGAGCAATCGTTTCCTTCCCTGCAACCCGATCCAAAACCACAATGACAGACGCCCCCGCCAAAGCAGCTGCCTGAACGACGTTCAACCCAACCCCACCGGCACCAATCACAACAACGCTGTCACCCATCCGCACCTGGGCACGATTAAACACAGCCCCAGCCCCTGTCGCCACCGCGCACCCAATCAAAGCCGCTGCTTCCAACGGCATCTCCACCGGTATCGGAACGCACTGGTTTTCATGAACAACGGTTTCTTGAACGAAAGCCCCGATGTTCGCGAAGTTGTAGATCAACTCCTTGCCTTCAGAAAACGACTGCCGCAAGCCTCCAAATGACTCAGCACAGTTCCCCGGATCACCACCTTCGCAATCGTCGCAGTGCCCGCAGTTGGTAAAGGTTGACAAGATCACATGGTCTCCCACTGAGCAGTAACTAACCGCCGACCCAACCTCTCGAACAATCCCAGAGGCTTCATGGCCCAATACCAAAGGTGTAGGCATGAAGTATTTGCCGTGAACGCAGCTCAAGTCACTGCCACACACCCCCGCAGCAGCTATCTCAACTCGAACCTGTCGCGGCTCAAGGTCGCCAACCAGCTCAAGCGAATCAGACAACCGAACACTGTCCTCGGCCGTCCCCTCCAAAATCAGCCCGCGCAAGCAACCACCAACCTAAGCAGCAGCGCCGACCCGTTCAACAGTGCCCCAACGCCCAGCCGCTGCAATCGCCCCCACAAGCATCGCCTCGAACTTGTGCTTAGCTCGTTGATCCCCGTTTCCTGAAGCACTGGCTTCTAAAGCGTTGGCATATATAACGTGTGAGACGCTGCAAGGGTAAAACACCCCCCAAGCAAGGTCATCCAACAGGCGTTCTATCGACCAAGCCGGCCCACCCGCCGCTGCAAACTCCCGCAAGTAAAGCTCCAACAACTCCGGCTCACGAGGCAACGTCTCCGCATTGTGACAGCTCGACAAAAGCCAACCCAGATCATGTCCTGGAAATGACCACATGCCGGTCTGCCAGTCCAGAACCACAGCCGCATCATCGACAAAAACAACGTTGTCAAGCTCCAAGTCCGTGTGAGCAAACGTCGCAGGACGTGCCAAAAACAACCCCAAACAAGTCTCAGTGTCAGCCATCCAAAACTCAGAAACCAGTCGATCCAACTCCGCTGGATACAGATGATCAAACTTGCCATGACGCCTGCTCCACGAGTCAGCAGCAAATGGAATCCCCAACCGCAGCGACGGCGCCGCCCAGGTCATCAACCAATCACACCCCGACAAGTCCATCTCCCAAAAAGCCCCATGCATGCGAGCCATCGCCGCAACCAGGGTCGCCAACCGCTCAAAGGTTGTCCCACCCAACAAATCCCCCGCCTCACACGGGTAGATGCGCTCCAGCAACAGGTTGGCATCACGGGTTTGATAATCAAACAAGTTCACATAACAGCGAGGAATGTCCACTCCAGTTTTCGCAATGAAATCGGGTGCCAAATCCCGATAAAACCCGTGTTCCCGCTCATAAGACAACATCACGCTCGCATACAGCCGAGCCAACTCATTATCCAACGAGCACTTGCCGATGAACTGCGCCGGCACCTCACACGCCTCGCCATATCCAACCTCAATCACCGACACTTCACCCATCACGCCGGTAACCCCCCCAAGCGGCGTCACATCAACGCTCACAATTTCAGCCGGCGAATGTCCCGCTTCGACTAGGGCACCGTAAAGCCACTCCGGTGTCATGTCGTGAAGCGTTTTGAGTATCTCAGTCATCGCTCGATATTTTCGACGACGACTCAGACGATGCTGACTCGGATGCCTTTGTTGACGATGACGATGCCTGCGATACCACCCAACTGGGCCGACGTTTTTCTAGAAACGCTGTCATCCCTTCGCGTGCCTCGTCACTAGCAAATACTGCCGCCGACAGTTCAGCCGTCCATGCCGTGGCTTGCTCAAAGGTCATGTCCGGCACATTGGCAAGCACTTGCTTGGTGGCTGCTAACGCATTTGGTCCGCCTTGAACGACATCGGCGACAATGGCAGCAACGGTCTCGTCAAGATCCTCCGCTGGAACAGCAGCGTTGATAAGCCCCATGAAGGCAGCTCTTTGTGCGCTGAAGCGAGTGCCGCGCAGAAAAAATTCACGGGCATGAGACATGCGCATCTTGCGAAGGCAAATATTGGCGATCATCGCTGGTGACACTCCCACACGCACTTCGCTAAACCCGAACTGAACGTCCTCTCTGGCAACAGAAATGTCCATTGCGGCTGCGATACCCATCCCGCCGGCGACGCAGTGCCCGTCGATGCGTCCGATGTAAGGCTTGGGCGAACGCCAAAAACGTCCAAACAATTCCGACGTCGCAGGTGTCGCCGGATTCGCCTCACCAGACGCTTTCAGGTCAGCACCGGCACAAAACACCTTTCCCGTATTGGTTAAAACGACGACTCGAACGTCAGGATTCGAATCCGCGTCATCAAGTATCAAAGTGAGTTCACCAAGAAGACGTTGACTTAAGGCGTTGCGGTTCTCTTCGTCACTCATGGTGACGGTCAGCACACCTGCCTCCAACGTTGCTGTTACAAGGCTCACGTCACACCACTCATGTCGGGCCATCCGTTGCCGGACCGGCAAAGGCTTGCGCAATGCTCATCCATTCGCTCGCAGACTCACCAACTATTTCTAAGTCTGTTTGTGTCACATTGCGTCGCTGAGTCACCACACGACAAAAGTCCAACGCCGCCCCTCGCACACAGTTATCACTGCTCTCTCCCCAAGTCCAGGTGCCACCGCTTGGCGCATCTAGTTCTACCCTCACATCACCATCTGGCACATCGACATCTGGCGGGATTAGCCCTCGGTTTATATACGACCAGCCTCGAGTGATGACCCCTAGCTGCGCGATGTGTCGCAGCCGATCAGTGGGTGCCCTCGCCACGCCTACAGCTTCGCAGACATCTTCGCCATGCGCCCAAGCCTCCATCAACCGCGCTGTGAAAAAAGACTTTGCGCTCATCGACGGCCCATACCAAGCAATGCGAGTATCGTCAGCTACACCTTCCCCCGCCGCTTGTAACGCTTGCCGGTTTTCCCGCCACTGCGCCAGCCTGTCCGCAACGCTTAATGCTCGAAACGTCCCCAACGTGAAATCATCACCCGCAGTTGGACTTTCACCAGCCACCGCAAAAAGCTCTTTTGCCGCCGTCTTGAACGCATCCGGGTCGGTGATGGCTAGTGCTGCGGTTGAGTCGAAGTAGCTGAGGTGTCCAATCTGATCGGTAACGCTCCATCGCGGACTCGCCGTCGGCGTATCCCACTGCGCCTCATCAAGCGCAGCCACTACCTCATCTAACGACCCCTGCTCTTCCCACAAGTCCCCCAACACTTCCCCCAAACCCGTCATCTTGTTTCCCCAAGCAGCTCGACCGGAATATCCACGTAGCGAGCACGAAGCCATTCGCCAAGGCTTTTAGCTTGCGGGTCTTGTCGCCATGACGCGGCTACACCTTCGCTAAGGATTCCATGTATGACAAAGTTAAGCGACAAAATATTCGCCAACCGATAGCGATCTACCCGCAGATCGGCAGTTTCCGGCAGTAGTTCTTGAAACTTCTCTACGGTCAAAAACCAATCCAGCCATTCAAAAGCAGCTTGACTGCGCGTGAACACGCCGACGTTGGCATTGCCCCCCTTATCCCCCGACCTCGCCCCCACCACCTCTCCCAGAACCCCCAAGACAGTTTCTCCAAACTCCCTGCTCTCACCACTGGTGGCCACATCAACTATTTCCACAACGGGGAAGGAGTGGGGAGACTCAACGGTGGTGGTTTCGCCGGAAAGGAAAGTGACGTGTTGAGGGACGGCGGCGGCAGGAACGGTTGCCGGATGGTAAACACCAAAAGCTCGAGGTTTGCCTGATCCACCGGGAGAAAACATTCCCGGAATTGTCGCCAGGGCGAGTTCGTTGATGGCGTTAAGCAAAGGCCGGCCGAGTTTGGATTCGTCCGAATCAAACAGACTCAGTTTCCACATCGACACCGCTTCCTCATTAGAGGCTGGATCGTCTTTAGCAGTAGGCAAAACTTGGGCAACAACCTTGTCAAAATCGTCCGACTCATACGGACACGCTCGCCAAAACGCCTCCGACACCAGCGATGCTTTGGCGTCAATATCCAAACCAATGAGCGCAACCTGAACCTCGCTGCGGAATCCACCATGTGAGTTAGCAGCAACCTTCAAGGTCTCCGGGGGCCGCTCACCCGTCACCGAATGAATACGCACCCGATCCCGCTCAACTTGTTCAAGGCGGATCGTGTCAAAACGAGCGGTGACATCTGGGCCCAGATAAGCAGGCGAATCAATTTCATAAAGCAGTTGCGAGGTAACAGTGCCGATGCTGACCTCGCCGCCGGTGCCGTCGTGTTTGCCAATCACGCTTGAGCCATCCGCAGCAATTTCCGCCCACGGAAACCCAGCACGCTCAAGCCCAGAG
>JAAXHB010000235.1 GCA_012271125.1 Actinomycetota bacterium
ATTCAACCCTGCCAGCCCACTCACGCACTCGGTTGCTTCCTTAGCATTATTCAAGCCCTCCAGCCCACTCACTACCTAAGAGACACTCTCGCGGAGGAGGTGTTTTTGGACTTTGCCAGAGGCGGTTAGCGGCAGGCTGTCCACGAACGTGATCGCTCGGGGAACTTTGTAGTTCGCTAGGCGTTCGGCAGCCCAGGCGATTAGTTCTTCTTTGCGTTCTTTTTCGTCTTGTGTCGTAGCCCCCTTTTTGAATTGATCTGTGGTGGTGGGGGTGATGAAGGCGTGGCCGACCTCGCCGAGGCGTTCATCAGGTACGCCGATCACCGCGACTTGAGCGATTGCTGGGTGGGCGCTTAGCACTGATTCGATCTCAGCGGGGTAGGCGTTAAAGCCGCCGCATATATACATGTCCTTTAAACGGTCAGTAATCGTCAGGTAGCCGTCGTCGTTCATAATGCCCATGTCGCCGGTGTGAAGCCAGCCGTCGTCGTCAATAGTTTCAGCGGTGGCAGCAGGGTCGTCGAGATAGCCGCTAGTCACGTTGTAACCACGCACAACGATCTCACCAGGCTCACCTCTAGGCAGCTCGGTGCCGTCGTCGCCAACAACGCGCACATCTACGTCGTCAATGGCACGCCCTGATGTGGTGGAGATGACCTCAGGCGGGTCGTCGTGACGACACATTGTCACAATGCCCGACGTTTCAGTAAGGCCATAGCCGGTGACGATCACCTCAAATCCGAGCCGCTCACGCATTGCTTCAATCAGCGACACCGGCACGGGTGCGGCACCGGTCACCGCCAAGCGCAGGCTTGACATGTCATGGCTGTCGAGGTTTGGATGGTTGAGAATCGTCTGGTAAATCGCCGGCGGCCCGGGCAGAACGGGGACGCCTTCGGTTGATACGCGCTGCATGATGCCGTCAACATCAAAAACCGCTTGAGGCAGCATTGTCGCTCCCGACATCAGACACGCCAAGATGCCCGCATGAAGGCCGAATGAGTGAAAGAACGGGTTGACGATCAGGTAACGGTCGTCGGCTCGCAATCCAATGACCGCCGCCCAGTTCCGGTAGGACTTGCACACCGCGCCATGGTTGATGACCGCGGCTTTTGGTGCGCCGGTGGTGCCGGAGGTGAACATGATGTGACACGGATCGCCGCCGGTGACGTCAACGGACTTCTGCTTGACGGCAGTGCCGCCGCAGGTGTCGTCGTTTACTTCATGAGCAACGATGTCTTTCAGAGATGCAGCATCATCAGGGACCGGACCTCGCATGATGATGATGTTTAAATCTTCGGGAGGGTGCTCAGCCTTGCGAAGCTCCTCTACATAGTTGATGCCTAAAAAGTCGGTCACAGTAAAGAGCCACTTCGCACCCGATTTTTTGATGACGTAGGCAGCTTCGCCGCCTTTGAAACGGGTATTGATTGGCACCGCCACCGCTCCTGCTGTGTGAATGCCGAGCACGACAATGACCCATTCCCAGATGTTGGGTGCCCAAATCGCTACCCGATCTCCTGGACGGATGCCAGCAGCGCGAAGCGAAAGGGCAAATGCTGTGACTCCGTCGGCAAGCTCGGCAAAGCTCAGCTGCACATCGTTGCCAACAAGTGCCGTGTGATCTCCAAAACGTTCACCTGAAAGGGCGACAAGTTCCGGGATGGTCGTCGCTGTTATTAAAGCGTCGGAGTCGTTTGCCATGCCCGTCAGAGGCTAGGCAACAGCACGGCTGCGTAAAGTTTCAAGCGGTGAGCATCGCCGATCCAGCAGTCGT
This sequence comes from Actinomycetota bacterium, assembly GCA_012271125.1. GTDB lineage: Bacteria > Actinomycetota > Acidimicrobiia > Acidimicrobiales > Aldehydirespiratoraceae > JAAXHB01. The sequence continues at coordinate 1,778 of JAAXHB010000235.1, forward strand.
TGCAGATAAGCAACAAGACTCCCACCGCGACGATAAACATCTCATAGCTGCCCTCGGCAAGGCAATCGGTGCCGAAAACGTCACCTCAGATAGCTCCGCTCGTTATCTGGCGTCTCGAGACGCCTCAATCTTTCATGCCGGCACCGCCGGTCCGTTGTGTTTCCCGAAATCCACCGCCGACGTTGTCGCATGTATGAAAATCGCTGCGGCTCACAACCGAGCCGTCGTCGCCCGTGGCGCTGGAACAGGGCTTGCCGGCAACGCTGCGCCGCTTGGGAATCCGGTCGTGTTGTCGTTGACAACGATGCGAGAACTGCTTGAAATCGACCTCGACAACGGCGTGGCGTGGGTGCAGCCGGGGATGGTAAATCTCCAGCTCAGCAAGGCACTTGCGCCTTACGGGTTGCATTATGCGCCCGATCCGTCGAGTCAGCAGGTGTGCACGATTGGCGGCAATGTCGCCAACAATTCCGGCGGGCCGCACTGTCTCGCATACGGGGTGACGAGTGCTCACGTGGTGGCACTTGAGGTGGTGCTTTCCGATGGGTCGGTGGTGACACTTGGCGGGCTTGACGCTGAGTCGGCTGGGTATGACCTGCGTGGTGCGTTTGTGGGGTCCGAGGGCATGTGCGGCATTGTGACAGCTGCTGCGGTGCGGATTTTGCCGGTGCCGGCAGCGGTGCAGACGATGTTGATGTCGTTCGGGGAGGTGTCCCAAGCTGCGGCGACGGTCAGTGCGGTGATTGCATCGGGCATCGTGCCGGCGGCGATGGAGTTGATGGATCAGCGATGCATTCAGGCCGTGGAGCGTTTCGCCGGGTGTGGGTTTCCGTTGGACGCGGCTGCGGTCTTGTTGATCGAAGTTGATGGTGCGCCGGGGCGGGTCTCCGCAGCGTCGGCTCAAGTGATGGAGCTAGCCGAGGCAAACGGCGCGTTTGAGGTGCACACCGCGACCAGCGAGGCCGAGCGTGGTGCCTTGTGGAAAGGGCGCAAGAGTTCTTTTGGAGCGGTGGCTGCGATTGCGCCGGACTATTACTTACATGACACGGTCGTGCCTCGCAGCCGTCTTGTGGAGGTGTTGACGCAGATTTATGACATCGCTGACCGCTATGAGTTGACGGTGTTGAACGTTTTTCATGCCGGTGACGGGAACTTGCATCCAATTTTGGCTTACGACGCTCGTGACGACGGCGTAGCTGAGCGGGTGGCGGCGGCGAGTCGTGAAATTATTGAAGTGTCGTTGGCAGCAGGTGGGGCGCTGTCTGGTGAGCATGGAATCGGCGTGGAGAAGCGAGATTTCATGGAGTTGATGTTCTCGGCGGTGGATTTGGAACAACAGTCACGATTGCGTTCGGCATTTGACCCGTATTGTCGGTTGAATCCGGGCAAGGTGTTGCCGAGTGCGCATAGTTGTTCCGATATTGGTGAGCTTCGAGCCGCTGACGGCAACATCTGGGGCTGACATTGCCTCGAGAGTTGAACGATTTTGCTAACGCTGTTGGATCTGAGGGGCCTGTCAGTATTAGGGGAGGAGGCACCCGTTGGGGTGTCGGTGGTGAGCTGGACTCAGATGCCAGAGTTATAAGTGCACCTACAGGAATAGTCGAGCTCGAACCTGCCGAAATGACTGTGCGTGTTCGCGCAGGGACACCCATCTCAGAGCTTCACGCAGAACTTGCCAAAGTCGGCCAACGCACCGCCCTACCCGAACGAGCTGAGTCCACTGTCGGCGGAGCGTTGATGGTGGGGGAATCCTCATTGTGGCGATTTGGTCTTGGCCCCGTTCGAGATTGCCTGTTGCAGGCTCGCTATGTCACCGCTGAAGGCGAGATCGCAACGGCAGGAGCGACGACGGTCAAAAACGTCAGCGGCTTCGACCTGTGCCGTTTGCTTGTGGGGTCTTTAGGCACTCTGGGTTTAGTGGGCGAGGCTCTATTGCGAACTGTTCCAGTAGGGGACAGGGAATCCTGGTTTTCAGTAGACGGTGCCGATCCAGCGCAGGTAGCTAAAACAATGCGAACTGCCCTATGCGTCTTGTGGGACGGAATTATCACGACGGTGTTTCTAAGCGGGCATTCAGATGATGTTGTTACCGATGCCGAAACGTTGCGGGCACATGGAAACGTCACCGAAACCGACAGCGCACCGATCTTGTCTCCTCATCGATGGTCGTTGTCGCCAGCCGAAGCGTTGCAGTTCGAATCTGATGAGCCGTATGTTGTCGAAGTTGGCGTTGGAGTTGTCCATGCGTCGGTGCCACAACCGCCTCGCTCGGTCTCAGATGGTGTGGTGGAGCTAAATCGTCGCTTCAAGCAGCGTTTTGATCCAACCGGTCGTCTAAACCCTGGGCGTGACCCGCTTAATCGTTAATGACTACCACAATGACGACCGAACAATGAGAACCGCAATGTCAACCACACCACTCGGACTCAACGACGATGAGCTCGTCGCATGCGTGGCATGCGGGCTGTGCCTGCCGCATTGTCCGACCTTCGTTGTCACCGGTCGTGACACTCACTCGCCTCGAGGGCGCATTGCCTTGATGACCGCCGTCGAACATCATGGTGCCCCTATCACCGACGACCTCGTCGACTCGATGATGACCTGCGTGCAGTGTCGAGGATGTGAAACGGCATGCCCAAGCGGTGTGGAGTTCGGACACTTGATGGAACAGACACGTGCCGCTTTAGCCAAGGCAGGTCGAATTGCCCCCTGGTGGCAGCGTTTGGCGCTCAAACTCTTGGAACGACGACAGCTACTGCTCGTAGTCAGCACGTTGCTGGCATTGGGACAACGCCTTGGGCTGGTTCCGTCTAAACGTCTGGGGTTGCCGAAGTGCTTGCCAATCCGCCGAGGCCGTCTCCAGCCAACCTCGAATCCATCAGTTCCGCCTGAGACGTCACCCAACGACGTTTGGTTATTTACAGGATGCGTTATGGATGCTTGGCAGCGTCACGTTCATCATGCGTCCAAGAAAGTCATAGAGGCCACCGGTGCTTGCGTCGTCCCCACCAACGGCAAGGCTCAATGCTGTGGCGCTCTGGCGCTTCATGCTGGAATGGCAGAGCACGCACAACAGACAGCACGCAATGTCATCGAAGCTTTATCTGGTGATGTCCGTCCGATACTTGTGAACTCAGCCGGTTGCGGTGCCATGTTGAAGGACTACGGCAACTTGTTGAACACCGATGAAGCCCACCAATTCTCCACCCGTGTATTTGATATTCACGAGTGGCTGCTGCCGAAGACGTCGTCGTTAATAGAACAGCAAAGCGCTCAAATCAGCCTGTCACGTTCTAAGGTCGCCATACAAGACCCATGCCATATGCGACATGTTCAACGCAACCATGACGCTGTCCACCAGCTGCTTGAACCCTTCGTGGAGCTAGTGCCATTAAACGACGACGGCCTGTGCTGCGGCGCCGGCGGAGCATTTTCGGTGCTTGAGCCAGAGTTGGCGTCACAAATCAGAGATGTCAAGGTCGCAGCCGTCAAGTCCTCGGGTGCACAAGTCGTCGCGAGCGCCAACCCAGGTTGTTCACTTCACCTTGCCAACGCCGGACTAGACGTCGTTCATCCATGTGAACTGCTATCCGAAGCCCTTGATGTCACCTAAACGCTCTAGCACAAGCCCTGTCGTAGCCCACTCCTAGACTGAGCTCGCGCAGCTGCGCAAGGCGGTAGCACGAGTTGTCGTCCGCGTTGTTTGCGCATGATCAATGGCAGCGAGAGTGTCGCTGTGAGGAGGGTCATTGAATGACCGGAATTCGTGGATTCGTTCGTAGTGCTGGTCTCGGGGCGGTGTTGACGCTGGGAGCAGCGTCGTTCGCTCAAGCCCAAGATGAACCCGTCCCCGTTCAGGTTGACCCAGTCCAAATCGAATTGTTTGATCCCGACGGCGACAAAACGCCCACAGATGAGCCGTCAATCACCGCGGAGCCAGTCGCCGTCCCAGACGTTGGTGACTTCATAGATGAGGATTTTGCCTGTGTTGGCTCGTCGTCGTGTCCATCTGAGATGGTTCCGCGATGGCTCGCAGCTCTATGGCTAGTGCAAATCCTTGACGAAGACCCGCCTGCCTTAGCTGAAGAACGCCGTTTCTCCGACGTAGGCGAAGCCAATCCGCTTGCCGCCTACATTGAACGTGTCGCCGAGCTGGGCATTACCTCAGGCTGTGGCGACGGCACCGCCTTTTGTCCAAACTCCACAATCACACGAGGACAAACAGCGGCTTTTCTTACCCGTGCCTTTGACATCCCAGCAGCATCGCAATCAGCCACCTTTTTAGACGTCGGCAGCGGGCACCGCTTTGCCGCTGCAATTGCAAGCGTTAGCGCAATTGGCATCACCTCCGGCTGCGGTGACGGCACTGCGTTTTGCCCAGAACAGCGCATCACTCGTGGACAGTTCAGCGCAATGTTGCAACGTGTCTTCCAGTGGCAAGCCGATGTAGCAGCCGCCGAACTAGCCGCCCAACTTGAAGCCGAACGAGCCGCCGCAGCCACGTCAACTACCACGACCACGCCGCCTCAGCCAGGTCCAATCGTCCCACCGATCACCGCCCGAGATGAGCTCATAGCCGACTTCATCTCTATAGCACGGGTCGACACAGGGCCAGTGCAGCGCGTCATCGACGTCACCGCAAACGACAACTGTCATCGTGACCAGTGCACCGGATTGCGTATCGTCGATGCCCCAGCTGCACCCGTCGTCGCCAATGTTGTCACCAACGGCATTGAAATCACTATTGCTGATCAAACGCCCGCCCCACCCGTCGCCACCTTCACTTATGCCACAAGCAACTCACGTAGTGGCGTCACGGTCACTCTCTATATAAACGACACGCAGTCCATACTGCGCTTCACATCCATCTCAGTTGGCGACAGTCACCGCTGCGCCCTGGGCATTAATGCCGAACTGTTGTGTTACGGCGACAACAGCGATGGCCAAACTGATGCGCCGTCGGGGACGTTCAAAGAGGTTGCTGCCGCCGGTTCGCATTCCTGTGCTATCACCACCGACGACATTGTTGACTGCTGGGGTGATAACGAAGACGGGCAGAGCACCGATCCCCAATCAGGGACTTTCAAGTCGATAACGACTGGAACAGCGCACTCTTGCGCCATTGACTTGGCCGACGAAAGCATCGACTGCTGGGGTGATAACACCGACGGGCAACTCGACGCTCCCACGACCGGCACTTTCAAATTGGTGACGGCTGGTGAAACGCACAACTGTGCAATTGCCACTGATGACACGTTGTCATGTTGGGGCTCTGACTGGTTCGGCGAAGTTTCTGGTGCGCCTAACACGGGCACGTTCATCGCTGTGTCAGCGGGGCTTACCCACTCTTGTGCCATCGCCACCGCAGGGACCATCTCCTGCTGGGGTTTTGGCCTTTTAGGGCAGCTTGACGCTCCGCAGGGCACCTACACCGCCGTTACTTCGGGAGAAATCCACAACTGCGCTATCGCCACTGACGGTAGTGCCATCTGTTGGGGCAACAGCCTGGACGCCAACAGGGTGCCGTCTGGGAGGTTCACCACCATGTCCGCCGGCGGAACCGATACATGCGCCATCTCCACCACCGGCGTGTTGACTTGCTGGGGCAGCCACGAACCTGGCGCTTCAGAAGTTCCCGAGGGTGCGTTCAAGAAGGTGTCGACCGGTTTCACTCACGCTTGTGCGATTGCTATGAATGACACGCTGTCGTGCTGGGGTGAGAACTTCCAAGGTCAGCTCGACGCCCCGCAGGAGACGTATTCGGATGTGACCGTCGGTCGTGCTCATTCGTGCGCGATTGTTATGGACGACAGCTCGATTTCTTGTTGGGGCGACAATGCCTTCAACCAGATTTCCAACGCCCCAAGCACGGGCACATACAAGGCAATTGCGGCTGGTTCGGTGACGACTTGTGCAATCAAAGGCGACGACTCGATGACTTGTTGGGGTGCCGGAGTGGAACCATTATTTGGTTCGATTCCTGGCTCGTACAAGTCTGTGAGCTCTGGACGTGCTCATGCGTGTGCGATTCGAGGCGACGACACTGTGTTCTGCTTTGGTGCCAACGACCAGGGTCAACGAGACGGCATACCTCAAGGGACGTTTGATTCCGTTTCGGCTGGGTTGTTGCACACCTGTGCGGTTGCTATTGGGGACGATTCCGTTGCTTGTTGGGGCAACAACGCTGCCGGCCAAGCCACCGCCCCGACGACGGGCACCTATAAAGCCGTGGCTGGTGGGCGAGTGCACACTTGTGCCATAAAGGGCGACGACACGGTGACATGCTGGGGCAACAACGCCAACGAACAGCTCGACGCACCAGCAGGCACGACGTTCAAGTCGATTGCTTCCAAGAGCGACCTTGTGTGCGGTATCAAGCTTGTCGATGACACCATCGAATGCTGGGGCTCCCTCTCCACCCCCTAACCCCTCCACAACTGGCGTGCTACCAATCATCACGTTGCTAGTCAAGAAGGATCGTGCCAATCGGGCATTCTTCAAAATCTGAGTGTATAGACCCTGAAAATCTTAGGCTATACACTCAGAAATTTCTAGTATAGATGACTTTTAAATATAAATCATTATATTTAGAGACTGATTGACTTCAAAGAGTTTGGCGAACCAGTTCGAAAAATCGTGGTTACCGCTTTTGGTCACGGTTTTGAGGGTCCTGACAACATCGCTGTTGTCCCCATCACCGCCCTCCGCCCCTAGCCAATACAAGAAG
>JAAXHB010000236.1 GCA_012271125.1 Actinomycetota bacterium
CGATCTCGCCGGTCAGCTCCATCATCTTCATGCCCGTAGCGCCTATATAAATTGGCACATCCTTGGGACGACGCTCCTGTTGCACGTAATCCAACTCCACCCCGTCGAACTGCACAAACTCACCTGAAACGCTGACCGTCTCATCGTTGAGCAACGCCCGACACGCCTCCACGATCTCGCGCATCGCCTTAAGCGGACGCACCCGATTCACCCCAACCTTTGATGCCAACGGCTCCCACCAGGCACCAATCCCCAAAATCACCCGCCCCGGCGCAAGATCATCCAACGTCGAAAACGTCGACGCCAACCGCGCCGCATTACGAGTCCAGCAATCCACCACGCCGCTGCCGATTTTCATCCGCTCAGTTGTCGCCGCAAACGCCGCCATCGGCACCACCGCATCACGCACAAGACGAGAATCGGCCTGCCAAACAGCGTCAAAACCCTTCGACTCGGCGTACTGGACATGCCCAATCGCCTCACTAATCGAATGCGCATCCTGCAAATACAGCGCACATTTTTGGGACACACTTTGTGTCATAGGTATCTCCTTATTCTTCTAAACGGGCAAACAACCGCAACGCGGCCTCGCCTGCTTTGGCACGAATTTCATCGCCGTCAACACGTGTCGCCTTGCCATCACGCAAAACCGTTTCCCCATCTATGACAACGTCCACGGCACGAACTCCTGTTGTAAATGCCAACGACCAGGCATCCATCCGGTCATAAGACCAGGTGACGACATCATCTCGAGCCTCACCAAACAACTCCCACCCTGTTTCGAGCCACCCCCAAGCCGTCTCAGGCGTCGCTGACACATCATCTTCGCGATGCCTCACATATGCCAAGCGAAACTCATCAAGCATCGCCGCGCCAATCCCGTCCGTCCCCAACGCCACCCGTTCGCTAAAGCGCCTAGCCGGTGCCGCATACCCCACCGCATTGTTCATATTCGACCGAGGATTATGCACCATCACCCCGGGCAGCTCACGATCCAAATGCACCCCGTGAACCAGCAACCAATTCTCCGCCGCCAAAGACTCAAGTCGTTCACCTGCTGACACATCATCTAACCCCTCGGCAACATGAATATGTACGCCGGTGCCACAATCAGCTGCCAACTCCGCTGCTGCTGTCAACGTCTCATCTGAACACGTAAACGCCGCATGCACACCCACATGCCCACGCCCTCCCGCTCGCAAAAACCGCTCATTTTC
>JAAXHB010000237.1 GCA_012271125.1 Actinomycetota bacterium
GGTATGAAGACCTGCTCGCCGAGCATTTCGCAAATCAACGCTTTTTCGATGTGGCAGGCCATGGCGGGCCAGATTGCGACGTCTGGTCTTATCGGTCGCCGCTGGGGAAGAATCGCCATCCCGCCGAAAAACCGATTGAGATGATGCGTGATCTGATCTTGACCTCGACGCGGCCGGGCGAAACGGTTCTCGATCCGTTCTCGGGCAGTGGATCGACATGGTGCGCGGCGATCGACCTCGGCCGTCGATTCGTCGGGTGTGAGCTTTCCGAGGAGTGGATCGCGGCGGCAACAGCTCGGGCGAGCCGTCACGAAGCTGTCGCCGCGGGAAAGGTGCTCACCAATCAAGGCGAGCGAAAACGAATCACAGGACCGCTTTTTGAGGAATATGAATGAACGATTCTTCGAAAACGGGCCGGGCGAATCAGCCGCGCCAGGTCGAATTGATCCCGCGCGTGTCCAGGTGGGTGAACGTGCGATAGATGCCGATGCCGCCAGCAAATCGCATCATTGAAGCTTTGCCGCCTCGAAGCGTCCAAGTCTGAATCTCGGCGAAGGGAACCGGGCCGGCTTGGGCGACGAAAGGAACACGCTCAACGGTAATCGGCAGCTCAAAGAGCCGGCCGCGCCACTCGATGAGAAGCTCGGCGACGCGAGCAGGGTCTACACCCCGAACTTTGAAATCGACCGCCGTAAAGGCCGGGTGCTGCGAGCGTCGAGAGCCGCCGACAGCACGATTGTAAACCGGTGACCTGTGGCTACTTGTGATCGTAATAGATCTCCGGAAATGAGCGCGAGCCCTATCTAGAATGATGGCGGTAAGTGCGATGTTTGGCCAGAGCCAGGGCGGCGGCTCGGTATTGCCTCTCTCAAGTCCGACCAAGAATTCCGACGGCTGGAAGTACCGAAGCTCGAGAGAGGCAATGAAGGCCGAAAAGCTCATGGGATTCATGCAAAGGTGACGCGGATATTCCGCCAGGTGTCGCCGATGGTGGTAAAGCTGTTGCTGTCGAAGTCCTTCGCCACGCCGAAGGTGAGTGCGATTTTCAGGCTCCCGGGCGACCTACCAAAGACGATCAATTCTTCCGTTTGCCCGTCGGAGATCGACAGCCGAACCGCTTCAGGCGTGACCTCGATCCTGTATTTCGAGGCGCGCTTGAAGCTCAGCCTTTGGTTTCTCATCTCGGCGCCTTCGGTGACGTGATTGCTCTTGACCATCAAGGCGGCGGGCCACTCCTGAACGAATGCGAGCACGCCGCCGACTTTGTGCCATCGGCGTTCAGCGTCGACCATGGTAAACGGCGATGTGTATTTTTTCAGCGGCGGGATAGAGATC
>JAAXHB010000238.1 GCA_012271125.1 Actinomycetota bacterium
GGAGGACTCGAACCCCCAATGGCTGGACCAGAACCAGCAGTGTTACCAATTACACCATCCCCGATCATTTGGCACCGATTTGCTGATGCCAAAAGCGATTGCAGGCTACCCACCTAGTCCGAGGTGACAAGCTCCGCCATCTTGGAGCCACCAATGCGATGCGGGTTCACCACATGATCCGCACCGGCTTGACGCAGTTTCGGCTCAGCTGAGGTGTTGTTAGCCCTTGCCAGAATCGTCAGACCTGGCACAAGCGTGCGAGCCGTCAGCACCACGAACAAATTGTCGACGTCTGAATCAAGCGCCAACACCAACGTCGACGCCCTCTCCAGACCAGCAGCTGCCAAAATGTCATCGTCGGTGGCTTCGCCAACCACGAGATAGCGCACCTCGGTCGCAGACGAATACTGCAGGTGATGGTCGGCGCTGAGAGCATGACGGTCAATGACCACCACGTCACAGCCTGCCTCGGTGAGGTTGTCATAAATCGCCCGTCCGACCTGGCCGAAACCGGCGAGAATCACATGACCGCTCAGGCGGTCGATTTCTGCTTGCATGCGTTTCCTCCGTAATGGGTCCTCGAGACGTCCCTCGAAAATCGTTTCAATCAGCACTCCGAGCGTGTAGAGCGCAGTGCCGGTGCCGAGCATGATCAACCCCACCGTGAACACCTTGTAAGCACGGGTGACTTCGCCGACCTCGCCATAGCCAACCGTTGAAATAGTGATGACCGTCTGATAGATGGCCTGCCCGACGCTCAGCCCTAGCACTACATAACCGACAGTGCCGGCAATGAGCACCAGCGTCAACAGTCCGACGCCAGCCTTGAAGCGTGTCCATGTGTCCTGGGACTGAAACCTCGCCGCAATTGAAGACCTGCGCATGCGCTTTGACAACTTGCGCCGCGTTCTGCGGCGCAGCCTTGCCATCAGCTGCCTCGTCGAATCAGAACTAGTCGGGAACTAGCGAGCGCTAATCCAACAGGGCGTCAGCACGCACTCGAGCGATTTCAGCTTCCTCATGTTCTGGCAGCACCCGCCCGAAAAGCTGCTTAGTGCGCTCAACCCGTCCGATAACCCCTGGCTCCTGGGTATAGGCCAAAATCGCCGTGTGTCGCGGTACGGAGTCCTCACCAACACGAGTAACTCGATGCAACGAGTTCCGGCCTCGGAAAATCTGCAAATCTCCAAGACGCAAATCAAGCGTCTTAACCTGATCACGCTCGCCGGCTAGCACCGCTGCGATGCGCTCAAAGCCCTCGTCTTCAGCCGAACGAATGTTGGGCACATATTCGAACAAGCCGCCCTCGGTAGCGGGTTGCACCAGCACTGTCACCGCGAAATCGTTGGTGTCAAAATGCCAGGTGAACAGCTGCCCTGGATCGCACACATTGGCCGTCAACCCAGCCAACGGATCGGCATAGCAATACAGCGCCGGCACCTCCAAACAATCCGCCAAAAACCCCAGCACCTCAGGCGCACGGAACAAAGTGTCGTTAGCGGTCGTTGACTCCCAGACGTCACCGGGAATCTGCCCGCTAGAGCGTTCGATGAAAGTGTTGACAGGATGATCGTCGGGGTAATCGGGATTGTGCTTGGTGTGAAAGTACGGGTTCATTACCGACGTTGAAAAATGCGTCGCATGCTTGCGTTCTTCGGTTTCCTCGTTGAGAGTTTTGACAGCATCAGCCGGCACGAAGCTCTTGATCACCGCACACCCGTCAGAACGCAAGCCGGATCGAGCGGTCTCGACAACGGCTGAGTATTCTGCGCTGTCAGGTCGATCTATTGGGTACTTGGCTAGATCAACAAGGTCACCAAGACGAAACGCTGGCTCACCTGAGCTGGAGTCGTTGGAGTTAGAGCCATTGGAACTAGAGCCGTTGGAGTTAGTAGATGTCTCCGTGACAATCATTTTTACTTCTCCCAGTGAGGCGTCCAGTCCCCTTCGAGCCTCATCGACAAGCCTGAATCTTCTTCGATTTTACGCGCAACGCATAGCTCGCCCTGATCGGCACCGTAACGTTCGGCGGCTTTTGCGAACGTCACTCGAGCTGCGTTGGTCATCGGCAGGTCAGTGCCGACGTTGGCCTGCAACTCCTCAAGCAAACCCAAGTCCTTGATACACAAAGCCAACGGAAACGACGGATCCCAGTGTCCGGCAAAAATGCTTGGCGCATCGTGGCGTGCTACGAAGCTGTCACCGACGCTGTTGCAGATGGCGTCCCAAAGCACGCCTAGCTCCACGCCGTTTGCCATGCCAACGGCAAAGCCTTCGCCCAGTGTCGCAGCTGCCGAAAACCAAAGCTGGTTAGTTACCAGTTTGACAACGTTGCCGGTGCCAAGCTCGCCGCAGCGTATGACCTTGCCTAAATGTTGTAGAGGTTCTTCGACGACGTCTAGTGCAGCCGATTCTCCACCAGCAAATAGCGTGAGTTTGCCTTGACGGGCACCGTCAACGGCACCAGTGACGGGCGAATCTACGACGGTCACACCTTCGGGTGCGGAGGCGGCTAACTCCTTGACCAGCTCAAGGCGATTAGTTGTCAGATCAACCCATATCGACCCAGCAGACAGTGCGGCTAGGGCACCGTAATCACCGGTCATGACTGCTTCAACATGGGGCGGTGCCGGTAACGATGTCATCAAAATGTCAACATCTTGCGCGCAAGCCTTAGGCGAATCCCCAGCCATAGCGCCTGATTCCACTGCTGCGGCGAGAGCGACGTCGTTTATGTCATAAGCGGTGACGGAATATTCCGCCGCCAAGAGACGCTGACACATGGGACCACCCATCGTCCCCAGCCCAATAAATCCGATGCGTGACGTGCCCTCCGATGGCATGGGCTCTAACTCTAGATAGCGCCGTCTCTTGATGGTCCCCTCCAGATCGCGAACGTAGCCAGATCGC
>JAAXHB010000030.1 GCA_012271125.1 Actinomycetota bacterium
GACGGCGACCAGATGGCCGTTCACCTGCCTCTGTCGTCTGAAGCTCAAGCAGAAGCACGCCTGTTGATGCTGTCCGCCAACAACGTCTTGAGTCCCGCTCACGGCCGCCCGCTGGTCACGCCGACTCAGGACATGATCATCGGTGCTCACTATGTAACGATGATGGCTCCCGAAGCCAAAGGCGCTGGTCGATCCTTTCGCACCATTGACGAGGTGCGCTTTGCTTGCGACAACGGCGAGCTGAGCATCCACGCCCCGATCATTTTCCGAGGCGCACCCGACCTTAAAACTGCAGAAGCAAACGGTGCTGCTGCCCAATGGGAGCACACCACCGCTGGTCGAGTCCTGTTCAACGCCGCTTTGCCAGAAAGGTTTGGCTATCTCAACGACACTATGGGCAAGCGCGAGATGAGCGGCATTGTCGACCGTCTCGCCCGCAACTTCTCCACGGCAGAAACAGCCGAATCTCTCGACGCTCTCAAGGACTTGTGCTTTGAATACGCCAGCCGTTCAGGTTTGACCGTCTCCATCGACGACGTCAAAACCCCGCCGCAGAAGGCAAAAATCCTCGACAGCTACGAAAAACGTGCCGAAAAGATCGAAAAAGACTTCCGCCGCGGCCTAATCACCGACGGCGAGCGTCGCATCAAAGAGGTCGAGGTCTGGTCTGAAGCTACCGAGGAAGTCACCCAGCAGATGCGTGAGCGTCTCGAGGATGATCAGTTCAACCCGATCAACATGATGGTCGGCTCCGGTGCGCGAGGCAACATGATGCAGGTGCGTCAGATCGCCGCTATGCGTGGCCTTGTGGCCAACCCTCGTGGTGACATGATCCCCCGCCCGATCAAGTCCAACTTCGTTGAAGGCCTCAAGGTGCTTGAGTACTTCATCGCCACCCCCGGCGCCCGCAAAGGTCTCGTCGACACGGCGTTGCGTACCGCCGACTCGGGCTATCTGACCCGCCGCCTTGTCGACGTTGCTCAAGAGGTCATCATCAACGACCATGACCCATTCGCCTCGGATCGCAAGGTGCGCGGCATCTGGCTTGAAGACGTCGAACCCGACACCCCCCGCAAGCGCACCTACCTTGAGACCCGCCTGTTCGGTCGTGTGCTCGCCGATGATGTCACCCTCGCCGACGGTACCGTCATCCTCGCGGGAACGATGGTCGGCGACAGCGAGCTCGAAGCGCTGCGCGACGACCCGCAAATCACCCGAGTGCGAGTGCTTTCACCGTTGTCAGATGATTCCCCGGCGGGCATTTCCGCTGCGTCATATGGCATGTCACTAGCAACAGGCAAGATGATCGAGCAAGGCGAAGCCGTTGGCGTCATCGCTGCACAATCCATCGGCGAGCCCGGCACGCAGCTCACCATGCGTACCTTCCACACCGGCGGCGTCGCCGGTGCTCAAGACATCGCCGGTGGTCTGCCCAGAGTCGTCGAACTGTTCGAAGCCCGCACCCCTAAAGGCAAGGCAACTCTCGCCCGTCAAGCCGGCGTCGTGCGCATCCGCCCGGACGAAGGCACCGGCGTGCGTGAGGTTCTGATCGTTGAAAACGACGGCACCGAAAACCTTTACGCCATTCCGACCGGCCCACGTCTTGAAGTCACCGACGGCACCGAGGTCGAGCCCGGCGATCCGCTAGTCGACGGCCCACGTGACCCCAAAGAGCTGCTCGACATTCGCGGCATGGAAGCCACCCAGCGTTACCTCGTCGAGGAAGTCCAAAAGGTCTACCGAGATCAGGGCGTGTCCATCCATGACAAGCACATCGAGCTGATCGTGCGCCAAATGACCAAGCGCATCGCCATCAGCTCCGCCGGCGATACCGGCTTTTTGCCCGATGAGCGTGTCGACAAGGAAATCTTTGAACGCAAGAACCGTGAGGTCGTGCGCGCCGACGGCGAACCAGCATCGGGTCGTCGTGAAGTCATGGGCATCACCAAGGCGTCGCTGTCGACCGATTCGTGGCTCTCAGCAGCGTCGTTCCAGGAAACCACCCGAGTGCTGACCGAAGCTGCTATCGAGTCCAAAGCCGACAAGCTCGCCGGTCTCAAGGAAAACATCATCATCGGCAAGCTCATCCCCGCAGGCAGCGGGCTCAGCTTGTACCGCGAGGGTTACGGCACCCACGCCCCAGACTTCAAGCCGATGACGTACTACTCCTCCGACGACATCGACGGCGAACCCCAAAGCGACGCCGAAGGTCTCGCCGACACTTTCGCTCAGCGCATGGACGAGATGGCAAGCGCCGAAGCCGAAGCCGGCTAGGGCAGCTTTAGACTTCTCCAGTGCCGACCATCCAGCAACTGGTCCGAAAGGGCCGTAAACCTAAGACGCGCAAAGAGTCAACGCCCGCGCTTGGCGGCTCGCCTCAGCGTCGCGGTGTGTGCACTCGGGTTTATACAGCCACTCCGAAAAAGCCGAATTCGGCGCTGCGCAAGGTTGCTCGTGTGCGTCTCACCACCGGCATTGAAATCACTGCTTACATTCCAGGTGAAGGCCACAACCTTCAGGAGCACTCCATCGTTTTGGTGCGAGGCGGACGTGTGCGTGACCTCCCTGGTGTGCGTTACAAGGTCGTGCGCGGCACCCTCGACACCTCCGGTGTGCGTGACCGTCGCAAAGCCCGCAGCCGCTACGGCGTAAAGAAGACCGAGAACTAATGCCACGCAAAGGCCCAGCCACACGTCGTGAACTCGCACCCGATCCGATTTACAAGTCCACGCTGGTAACTCAGCTCATCAACAAGGTTCTGCTGCGCGGCAAGCGTTCCCTTGCCGAGCGCATCGTTTATGACGCTCTGGAATCCGTGTCTGAAAAAACCGACGGCGAGCCCATTTCCACGCTCAAGAAGGCTCTCGACAATGTCCGCCCCGAGCTTGAAGTGCGCAGCCGCCGAGTCGGCGGTGCCACCTATCAGGTGCCAGTGGAGGTTCGTTCTAAGCGTGCTACCACACTTGCGGTGCGTTGGATTGTCACCAATGCCCGGGTGCGTCGTGAGCTCACCATGGCCGACCGGCTCGCCAATGAGCTGCTCGACGCCAGCAACAACGTCGGCGCTTCTGTCAAGCGCAACGAAGA
>JAAXHB010000031.1 GCA_012271125.1 Actinomycetota bacterium
CACGATCATGCCTATGCGGATTTGGGATTTGACGGGCATGTACCGCCGTCGATTTTGCAGGTGCCAGGGGCTGATGAGGTAGCGGTTGAGTTTTATTCGATGACGAAGTCGTATTCGATGGCGGGTTGGCGGATGGCGTTTATGTTGGGCAATGCTGAGGTGGTGGCGGCGTTGACGAAGTTGAAGAGTTATTTGGATTATGGGTCGTTTCAGCCGATTCAGATTGCCGCCGCGGTGACCTTGCTGGGGTTGCCGGAGTATCCGGCGGAGGCGTGTGGGATTTATGAGCGTCGCCGTGATGTGTTGTGTGATGGGTTGAATCGGATTGGTTGGCCGGTTGAGCCGCCGAAGGGGACGATGTTTGTGTGGGCACCGATTCCGCCGCAGTATGCGCATATGGATTCGATTGAGTTCGCATCGAAGTTGGTTTTAGATGCACGGGTGGCGGTGTCGCCGGGGGTTGGGTTTGGGCCGGGTGGTGAAGGGTTTGTGCGGTTTGCGTTGATTGAGAATCGTCAGCGGATTACACAAGGGATTCGGAATCTGAAGGCGGCGTTACCGGAACTGTCGTCGCCGGCGGGGGTGTCATCGGTGGAGTCGTCACCGGAAATGTCGTCAGAAATGTCGTTGTAATCGAACCGTGCTGACACTTTTGTCGCCGGCGAAGTCGTTGGATTATTCGTCGCCGTTGGCTACTCGAAAATGGTCGCAGCCGAGGATGCTTGATGATGCGGCTGAGCTAGTTGGGGTGATGCGAAAGAAGTCGGTGGATGAGCTGATTTCGATGGCGGGGATTTCGCAGGCGTTGGCGGAGTTGAACTTTGAGCGGTGGCAGGAATGGTCGGTGCCGTTTGAACGAGGGCAGTCGACAGCGTCATCAGTGCCAGCGGTGAGGCCAGCGGTGTTGACCTTTATGGGTGATGTGTATCGGGGGTTGGATGCGGCGGCGAGTTTTGATGAGCGGGACTACACGCATGCGCAGAAGGTGTTGCGGATTTTGTCGGGCTTGTATGGGGTGTTGCGTCCGTTGGATTTGATGGCGGCGTATCGGTTGGAGATGGGGTCGGGGTTGGCAACGGATCGGGGTAGGGATTTGTATGAGTTTTGGGGTGGGCGGATTACTGAGGCTTTGAACGAGGATTTGGCTGAGAGTCCGGGGCCGGATGTGTTTGTGAACTTAGCGTCAAAGGAATATTTCGCTGCGGTGGATGCTGGGGCGCTTGCGGGGAAGGTTGTGACACCGGTGTTTTTGGATGGGCGATTGGGCGATGATGGTGCGCCAGTGCGGGAGCCGCGGGTGATGGGGTATTTCACTAAGGAGGCTCGTGGGGCGATGGCGGGTTGGATTGTGCGCGAGCGGGTGAAGTCAGTTAGGGCTTTGCGTGGCTTTGACGGGTTGGGGTATTCCTATGACCCTGATCGGTCTAGCTCTGATCGGCCTGTGTTTGTGCGCTGGAGCTAGCTAGCAGTTCTTCGTCGATATAGGCGTTGATCTAGTTCAGGTCTGTCAATAATTCTTCGGTGGCGTCGCCGATGGATTGGGCGGCGAGCTCTAGTGCTTCAGGTGAGGTGACACGTTCTGGGGTGTCGGCAGGGGTGTGGAAATCGATGCCTTCGCCGGTTAGGGACAGCATTGGCACCGTGTGATTTGGCGCCGTTAGATCCGGTGCTATAAGTCGTTGAAAGACTTCGCCTTCGCCGCCACCCCAGTTGGTTTCGGAGCAGCGCAGTGGGAAGCCGTCTTTGGCGAGGGCTTGTTCTAAGGGTTTGGCTGCGGCGGCGTTAAGGGAAGTCATGGCGAAGCGGTTGGCGTCGGGCACGGCGACAGATGCGCCGATGTGGACGATGGCTCGAAGACTTGGGTTATGGCCTTCTTGGTATGTCTTGGTCCAGTGGTGAGCACCTAGAAAGCCGACTTCGTGGCCACCTGTTCCAACAACTATTAGAGGCAGGTGTGAGAAGCGTTTAGCCAGGGCGTAGGTAACGGCAATGCCGGTGCCGCGCTCGCCTGCTGCTTGGAACCAGCCTGTCAAGGGGGTGGTGAACATTAGGGCTGGACTTATTGATGCTTGATTGTTGGTGGCTTGGACGTTCATTGTGGTGCCTATGACGGTTTGAGCGTTTAGGACTAGTTGCAAAGGATGTTCTTTGAGTTTTGAATAGTCGCGGCCGGCTACGAGAACGACCGGGAAGTCGTAAGTGGGAGTTGTGGGGTTGTAGTTCTGGGCGACAAGTTCGCCATTGGGATGGTCGGTGGCTAGGACTAGGGCTTCGTGACCGTTGGCTTTGGCTTGGGTAACAGCAGCTTCGGTGGTGGCTGGGAAAGTCGTGTAGTCGGGGTCAATTAGTTGGACGGCAATGTTGGTTGTGTTGATCGTTCCGTGGAAGGCGTGGGTGAGTGGCAGATGGTCGATAGCGGTGTCGTTGCTTAGTAGCTCGCTGGTGGTGTCATAGAAGTCGAAGTCAACGGCTTGTTGTGACGTTGCCATGTTGACGGTGTTGTCGAAGTCGTCGTTGTCGTTGTTGTCGTTGTTGTCGTCACTGAAGTCGTCGTCAGTGTTCTCGTCGTTGTAGTTGTCGTCAATGTCGTTGAAAAGAGAGGCGAACCCGTTTGCGGTGGCATGGTCATTGGGAGTGCCTGACCTATGGTGACCGAAGTCGGCATATGCCTTGACGATGTGGAAGGGATTCACGGGGAGATGTTTAGGCTAGGTGACTTAGCGGGTGTAGTTCAATGGCAGAACATCAGCTTCCCAAGCTGAGAATGCGAGTTCGATTCTCGTCATCCGCTCCCCGGCCTGTGGTGCTTCACTTTAAAGCTTTGACTTTAGCGCTGTGAAATCCAAGAATAAGGTGAGATAATAAAATGAGCTGAAATGTTTTATAGTGGCACGAGTGTGGTAAGGTTAGGGGTAGAAACCAACCAAGGAGGACAAGGATGAAGAAAGACTCACTGACTGACCAGATGTACGAGTTGCCTGAGGCGGCACGCCTATTACGTCTGCCTGGGGCGACTTTGGGACGCTGGCTCAATGGATACAAGAGAAACGGAACCCAGTATGCGCCCGTTCTTCGAGAAGTGCCTGGCGATGACAGCTGCTTTACGTGGGGTGAATTCATAGAAGCGGCTCATCTTCTTGAATATCGGCTTATGCACAAGGTGTCGATGGGCACACTGCGGGACTACATGAAGGAGTGGCGTGATTATCTAGGGGTCAAGTATCCACTAGCTCATCGGCAAGCGTATGTGGGCGTAAAACCGCGTATGCGGTACCCGTGGGCGAAGGTCTTTAAATCAAAAGTTGAGTTTGAAAATGGCGTAGTGCGTCGTGTTTGGCTTGACGGGAAAGAGAACTTGGTCTTGATTGATCCGGGTCGTTCCTTTGGCATTCCAACGGTGCGATGGATTCGTGCCGAAATACTCCATGAGCTAGTAACCGCGGGTGACGATGCTCAAGAAATTGCAGATGACTATTCCCTTAAGCTCTGCCAAGTTCAGGCAGCAATCAAATTCGAAAACCTTCGCCAAGTTGGCAAGCAGGTCAACCATCACGTACTGGCGGCGTGAGGATGGCGAATCACACAAGTGGAGCTATCCGGTGGTATGTCGATGAGAGTCTTCTGTTTATTGGGTTAGTTCTCCGGCTGGTTCGCAAAGACGTGACCTACCCAGGGCACTACAAGTGTTCGATTGAGCTAGAAACAGACGATGTGGACTGGCTGCCTGTTGTGGGCAAACAAGGTTGGAACGTCCTGACGCGTGATAGGCGAGTTTGGTATCGCCCAAAGGAGAAGTCCGAACTAGTAGACGGGAAGGTGAAAGCGTTTTGCCTCAAGAAAAGTGGCAACAGCAGCAAGTGGGCCATTTTGTGTCTGTTGATTAAGCATTGGGACGACATCGAAGAGGCCGCTTCACATGAGGGACCGTTTATGTATTACCTCACATCAGATGGGCTTCGTAAGGCCGCATAATGACTTAGTACCAGTGAAATAGTGGCCGATTGGTCCTGGTTGGGTGAACCGATGGGGTGGATGACTTGGGTAGGAAACTGCGTAGTGGGGAGTTGGGTTATTGGGGGAACATTTGTTGGATGGCGGCTTCCATTTCTTCGGGGGGGACGTCGCGGATGTGGGTTGCGACTGACCATTCGTGGCCGAAGGGGTCACGGAATGTGGCGAAGCGGTCGCCCCAGAACATGTCGGTGGGTTCCATGTGGACGGTTGCGCCGGCTTCGACTGCTTGAGCAACGGCGGCATCGACGTCATCCACGTTGCGGTAGAGCGTGACTGTGGTGGCACCAAGAGCGGACGGTGAATTGTCGTTTCCGTTGGGGCTCAGGTCGGGGAAGGCGTCACAGAGCATAATTGTTTGACCGTCGATGCTGATCTCGGCGTGGAGGAGGCGACCGTCGGGGGCGGGCATGCGGAATTGTTCAACTGCGCCAAAGACTTTGGTGTACCAGTCGATGGCGTCGCTGGCACCGTTGATTGTTAGGTGAGCAATGATGGGTTCAGACATTTTTGGATCTCCTTTTGGTTTGGGTCTCCTTTTAGGACTTTCGTTTGGGGTT
>JAAXHB010000239.1 GCA_012271125.1 Actinomycetota bacterium
ATCGATCTCAGGCATCTATTGTTGTCCTGTGAGCCTGCACGACATTTCGCAACGACTCAGTGCCATAGCCGACGAAATTGACGACATTGCGCTTGCGAAACTTCGAGACGCCGTCGACGAAGGCGCTACCAAGCCTTCCGATGACGACAAACGACTGGCTCGTGCTCGCCGCTCGGTGATGAAGGCAGCAGACATTCTCAGCGAGATGGAATAGATCGAACTGCCCCAACTGGAATAGCCCGAGCCGCCACACCAGCCGTCGCTAGTTGCTCGCTTAGATGCTTATAAAGCGTGTTGCGTTGCACCAGCTTCCGATCCATCCCGGCAAGGAGCTTCTCAAAGTCGGTTTGGGTGATGCCCTGACCATGTTGCGCTCCGGCAGCTCGTGAAATGTTTTCGTTCATGAGCGTGCCACCCACGTCATTAACACCAGCCTGCAGCAACTGACGCATTGCCGAAAATCCGAGCTTCACCCATGAAGCTTGAACATTGTCAATCAAGCCGTGATAGGCGATCCGTGCCACGGCATGCATCAGCACCGTCTCACGAAAAGTAGGACCACGTCGAGCCTTGCGCTGCAAATAGATAGGTGCTGCCATATGCACAAACGGCAACCCCACAAATTCGGTGAAGCCCCCAGTTTCAGCCTGCAACGCCCGAGTCCTGAGAATGTGCCTTGCCCAGTGAACCGGTGATTCAATCGAGCCAAACATGATTGTCACGTTGGAACCCAACCCCACTTCATGAGCGATCCGATGACATTCAAGCCACTCTTCAGTGTTGATCTTGTCAGGGCACAAGACCGCACGCACCTCGTCGTCCAAAATCTCAGCCGCTGTACCCGGCAACGATGATTGCCCAGCATCCTTAAGACGCAACAAATAATCGCGCAAGTCCTCGTCATTTCGTCGCGCGCCTTCGGTCACCTCTAGTGCCGTAAAACCGTGAATATGTAGCTGTGGCAGAGCGGTGTGGATTGCTTGGGCTACGTCGATGTAGTAGTCGCCATCAAAAGAAGGGTGAATGCCTCCTTGCAAGCAAACTTCGGTCGCACCCTGATCGGCTGCCTCGGCAGCACGGGCAACGATTTCATCGATGCTGAGCAAATACGGTTTGCCTCGTAAGTTCAACGACAGCGGCCCTTTGGAGAACCCGCAAAAACGGCACTTAAAGGTGCAGACATTTGTGTAGTTGATATTGCGATTAGCAACCCAAGTAACGACATCACCGACAGCTTGACGTCGCAGTTCATCGGCGACCTCAACAACGGCGTTGACTTCCTGGCCGCGTGCTGAAAACAGTGCGACGATTTCATCAAGCTCAACTTGAGAGCCGTCCATAACACCCTGCAGCACCTCGCCAACAGCCGACCTTGCCGACGATCTAGCGCTAGAAACCAACATCGGCGGCTCACTGCCAGCACCGGAATACCACTGAGTGGAGCGACTCCCCACAAGCCGCACCTCTGCGCCATCGTCAACCTGTTCAGCTTGCGCAGTGCGCTCTGGCCAAACACTTCCCGGGTCATCTCGTGCGTAACCAGAAGCGTCACTTCTGTCCATCACCGCAAAACGCAAGCCAGGGTCAATCCAACGATCTGGATCGTTCACATATTTGCTGTGCAGGGTGAGTCGCGGCACAAGCGCGTACCCCGCTTCGGAAGTAATCGCTTTAAGACGTTCTAGGTGTGGCCAGGCACGCTCTGGGTTGACATGATCAGCCGTCACAGGCGACACCCCGCCCCAGTCGTCAATGCCAGCATCCAACAGAATCGAAAAATCCTCTGTCAGGTTTGGCGGTGCCTGAACATGCACCTCAGGCGCAAGGATTTGGCGTGCCAAAGCAATCGCCTCAAGATGATCGTCACGACTACAAGGCAGATGATTAGCCATGCCAGTAGCCGGCTTGGGCAAGAAGTTTTGAACAATGACCTCTTGTACATGCCCGTAACGCTCATGTGATTGCGCTATGGCTTCGAGCGCTTCAATACGGTCGCTTCGGCTTTCGCCAATGCCAACCAAAATGCCTGTGGTGAAAGGAATGCTCAGTTCCCCAGCAGCTTCAAGCGTTTCAAGTCGACGTTGTGGGGTTTTGTCAGGCGCACCGCTATGAGCTGCCAGGTCAGGATTGAGCGACTCGATCATCATCCCTTGGCTAGGGGAAACCTTGCGCAACTTGGCGAGCTCGTCACGAGTCATAGCACCGGTGTTGGCGTGGGGGAGCAGCCCGGTCTCGTCAAGAACTAGCTGTGCCATCGCAACTACATAGTCGATGGTTGTGTCGTATCCATGCTCGTCAAGCCAGTCACGAGCAACCTGATAGCGCAGCTCTGGACGCTCGCCCAAGGTAAACAACGCTTCATGGCAGCCTTGCTCAGCACCCTGTCGAGCAACGCCCAGCACTTCCTCAGAGGTCATATACGGCGACTCAAGCCGAGCCGGTGGCTGCGCAAATGTGCAATATCCGCAACGATCTCGACAGAGCTTGGTTAGCGGAATAAAAACCTTCGGGGAATAAGTGACAACGCTGCCATGCGCAGCATCTCGAATAGCTCGTGCCTGAGCCATCAGGCCTTTTAAACCTGCATCAACGACAGTTTTCGGCGGCGAAACTTGTGACAGCCGACCTTTTAGCGTCCAGTCTTGTTGCGCTTGTTTAAGAGGCAAGCCTGGCACTGCCACAAAGTTACCTGACGCGTGAGAGCACAGATGCGACCACTTTCGCAGCGCAATCAGCCTCGCTGAGCTCAGTTGTGTCCAACCGCAACTCGGGTTCCAAAGGCGGCTCATAGGGCGATCCAACACCTGTCAAGTCTGTGATCTCACCAGCTGCAGCTTTGGCGTAAAGACCCTTTGGGTCACGCTGTGCACATATCTCCAGGGGAGTGTCGACATACACCTCCATAAAGCCACCCGATGACGACGGGGACAGTGACGACTGATCTGGTGTTGAATTAGCACTGTCACTCAAATGCATGGCACGAACTCGGTCACGGTCAGCCCTATATGGCGACACAAACGCAGCTAACACAACCACTCCAGCAGCATTAAGCAAAGCCGCCACCTCACCTGCTCTGCGAATGTTCTCCGAACGATCCTGCGGCGAAAACCCAAGGTCAGAGCAGAGTCCGAAGCGCAAATTGTCGCCGTCAAGCACGTAGGCATTGATGCCTTCATCGACAAGCAATGCCTCGACAAGGTGAGCAATAGTGGACTTCCCCGACCCTGACAGCCCGGTAAACCAAACCGTCAATGCGCCATGCCCCAGCGCAGCTGTCCGCATTTCTTGGCCGACATGACCATCGCTGCGTGTGATATGTGTGCTCAAAGCTCCACCTCTGTTACTTAAAGCACTTGCACTTAAAGCACTTGGCAATCAAAACACTTGCCAATGAAGTCATTTGCCTATAAAGCCACGAGACACCAAAAGCTCCAAGACCCGCTTTTGGCACTCCGCAACCGACGACTGCGATGTATCAAGCACCAGATCAGCAGCAGTTGGCTTGTCATAAGGTGCTGACACCCCTGGAAACATCGGAATCTCGCCTCGCTCTGCCGCTGCATACATCCCCGATTCGTCGCGCTTTTGACACACCTCAAGAGGCGGATCTAAAAACACTTCCACGAACTGCTCGGCGCCAATCAAAGTGCGGGCACGATCACGCACCGATGCATCAGGCGCAACCAGCGCAACAATGGCAATCATGCCCTGATTGTTGATAAGCCGAGCCAGCTCAGCAGTTCGACGCACATTCTCAGAACGATCCGCAGCCGTGAACCCCAAATCACGGCTGATGCCTCGGCGAAGATTCTCGCCATCAAGCCGAACCGTGGCATGGCCTCTATCAAATAGGTCTCGCTCCAAGGCAGTCGCCAATGTTGACTTGCCTGCACAAGTCAAACCGGTAAACAGCACCGTCACCGGCTGCTGCCCAAAACGCTCAAGACGCTCATCAAGGGTCACCTCCGAGCGTTGCTGCTCAAGTGTGGTCGCCGGCGTCACATCCCAGCGCGATTCGGGTTGACCCATCACCATGCCACCGGCAGCCGTGGAATTGTCGGCGGGATCGATCAATATGAACGAACCGGTGTGACGATTGTTGTAATACAGATCGAAAGGCAGCTCGGCTTCGGTCTGGATTTGCACAACCGCAATGTCGTTCAACACCACCGACGTTGTCGAGCTCAGCTCAAGTGAATCCACATCCACACACGAACTGACACCGGTGACCCAACAACGCAAACGCTGCGGTCCTTGCGCCAACAAATACTCATGACCAACCTTTAGGTCAGTCTCAGACATCCACACCAGCACAGCCTCCAGCTCAAGCCCACGCAGCATCGGTGACTCCAGTGACGTGAAGATGTGACCCCGCCCAATGTCAATGTCGTCTGTGACGGTCACCACCACCGAATCGCCAGTCCTAACTTCATCAAGCGCTCCATCAAAAGTGACGATTTCAGCAACGACTGTTTCAAGTCCAGATGGTTCAATGCGCACAGCATCACCCGCACGCAAGACACCCCCAGCAACAGTGGTGGCATATCCACGAAAGCCATCTGCTCGCACAACCAGCTGCACCGGCGCCCGCAAAGCACAATCATCTTCAGCAAAATCATCCCCTGCAAAATCATCCCCAGAAAAGTCATCTTCAGCAAAATCGCTCTGGTGGCCCGACTTGTCCGCTTGCGCACCCAACCATTCAGGCACCGACGCCCTCGCCGGCTGAACCTGCTCCAAATGCTCCAGCAGACATGTCCCCGCATACCAGTTGGGCAAGCCGTCATGGTTAACAACACCACTACCCTGCAAGGCTGACATCGGCATTGTGACAACGTCGGCGACTTGCAAAACTTGCGCGATTTCAAACACTTGCGTGCTTATGGCATCAAAGGTTTCCTTAGACCAATCAACCAAGTCCATCTTGTTGACAGCGGCGACGATTGAGCCGATGCCGAGAGCTGATGTGATTGCCATATGCCGGCGTGTTTGAGATGTCACACCTTTGGAAGCGTCGATAAGAACGACAGCTAGATCAGCACTAGATGCTCCCGTGACCATATTTCGGGTGTATTGCACATGTCCGGGAGTGTCTGCAATTACAAAACTGCGATTAGGGGTGCTGAAGTAGCGATAGGCAACATCGATCGTGATGCCTTGTGTGCGCTCGTCTTCAAGGGCATCGGTTAGCAACGCCAGATCAAGCTGTCCACTAGTGTCGCCGATGCGCTTCAGGTCGTCGTCATAAATGGTGCCCGAATCAAGCAGCAAGCGACCAATCAAGGTCGACTTGCCGTCATCGACTGAGCCGCAAGTAAGCAAACGCAGCAGATCAGAACCGTTCCAAGAGTTAGAACAAGAATTAGAAATAGCCATCACGTTTTTTCTTCTCCATCGAGCCACGCCGATCATGATCAATCAGACGATCCGCTCGCTCAGATTTTCTGTCAACACGCAGCTCATCAATCACTTCCGGCAAAGTCGTTGCTCGTGACTCAACCGCACCAGTAAGCGGATAACAACCCAGAGTGCGAAACCGCACCCAACGCTCCTGTGCAACCTCGCCCGGCTCAAAACGAAAGCGAACATCGTCAACCATGATCAATGTGCCGTCACGCTCCACAACAGGCCGCGGCGCCGCAAAATACAAGGACACAAGATCGATATCTTCGGCAGCGATGTAATCCCAAACATCAAACTCAGTCCAGTTGCTCAACGGAAACGCACG
Source organism: Actinomycetota bacterium (assembly GCA_012271125.1). Taxonomy (GTDB): domain Bacteria; phylum Actinomycetota; class Acidimicrobiia; order Acidimicrobiales; family Aldehydirespiratoraceae; genus JAAXHB01. Next base: position 5,729 of record JAAXHB010000239.1, read on the forward strand.
AATGCTCTCGCCTTGACTGATACGTCCGTTGTAATGGTTCCAAAGCTCTGGACGTTGACTTCGTGGATCCCAACGCTGGTTGCGGTCACGGAAACTAAAGACTCGCTCCTTGGCACGCGAACGCTCCTCGTCACGCCGTGCGCCTCCTAACGCCGCATCAAACCGATAGAGACTGATGGCTTCACGCAGCGCCTGAGTCTTCATAATGTCGGTGTAACGCTCAGAGCCATGATCAAACGGGTTAACGCCGTCTTTGATGCCCTCAGCGTTGCTGTGCACGATGAGTTGACAGCCCAACTCTGAAGCGGTGCGATCCCGAAAAGCGATCATCTCTGAGAACTTCCAGGTCGTGTCAATATGTAGCAGTGGAAAGGGGAGTGAGGCTGGATGAAACGCCTTGCGTGCCAAGTGCAACATCACCGAGCTGTCCTTGCCAATCGAATACATCATCACCGGACGCTCGAACTGCGCCACAACCTCGCGAATGATGTAGATGCTCTCCGACTCCAGCTGTTTCAAGCGTCCGCCTACCACATACCCTGCCTAACTTCGAGCTGTTTCATGCTGCCAATTTGCGTTCGTGGCCTTTATCGGCCGTAAACCTGCGTTCGTGGCCTTTATCAGGGTTGAATGTGCTCACACTAAACGCGGTTGCGCGCATTCAACCCTGCACCCTGTGAGTTGGCCTTTATCAGGCTTGAATGTGCTCACGCAAGCGTTGCGCGCATTCAACCCTGCCAGCCCAAC
>JAAXHB010000240.1 GCA_012271125.1 Actinomycetota bacterium
ACCCCACCCTCCCCATGCCCTCAACACATACCACTACTGCCCCGACCAACTCCGCACACTCATCCCCACCATCTGCTTCTCCTTATGCCAGGTCCGCGACCCCCAACCCGCCCGCGGATTTTGACCTGGCTCGTACCACCTACACAACGGCGCATGAGATGACTTGGAAGTGGAAAGTTTCGGGCTATCTAGTTACAAAAGCAATTTCCGCAGGTGTGATGATGATGTCAGCGTTGTTCGTTTGGTTAGGACACGCAAGAGAAAACGTTGTCGTAGGCGTCATCCCAGCCCTCATCTCCCTCGCCTTCCTCACCATTACCGCCGTCTTACTAATAGGCGACCTCAAACAACCCCGCCGCTTCTATTACTTACTGACCCGTCCCAACTGGAACAGCTGGCTGGTCAAAGGTGCAATCGTCCTCGGAGTTCACGGAGCACTGTGCGGAGCATGGCTATTAGCAGGCATAGCGAGCTCAGAGTTAGCGTTGGCATGGTTATCAGTGCCTGTTGCCTTAAGCGGTGTTGCGACTGCTGGCTATACGGCGTTCTTGTTTGCCCAGTGCGAAGGCCGTGACCTATGGCAGTCCTACTTACTTCTGCCGACGCTCCTCGCCCAAGCCATCACAGCCGGCGCAGCCACGTTCGCGGTCGCCGACCTCTGGCTTGACCTACCTTCAACTACAGCAACACAACTCACATTCTTCATTGGATTAGTTGTCTGCGCTGCACTCATCGTTACCGAAGTTGTCCAAAAACACACCCCACATGTCGCCGCCGCCGTCCAAATAATGACCAAAGGCCGCTACGCCCGTAAGTTCCGCGCCGGAATCGTCCTTGGCATCCTCATACCCGCAGCCCTAATCATCACCGCACTCCCAATAGCTGTCCCCATTGCCGGCGCAGCCGCCGTTGTCGGCATGTGGTTCTACGAAGACGCCTTCGTCCGCTCAGGCCAATCCGTCCCCCTCTCCTAACCCGACCCCCATACAGAATGACAAACCTTCACCCCTATCCACCCCACGAAAACTGGCACGACGTCGAATCCCTCGACCCCAAGGCATGGCCCACAAAAAAAACCCAACACCACACACTCATCCCCACCACCTGCTTCAACTGCGAAGCCGCCTGCGGTCTGCTCTGCCACGTTAACCACGAAACGCAGGAGATTGACCGCATAGAAGGCAACCCCCTCCACCCCGCTAGCCGCGGCAGAAACTGCGCCAAAGGCCCTGCCACCCTCAACCAAATCAACGACCATGAACGCATACTCCACCCCCTCAAGCAGACAGGACAGAGAGGCTCAAACAACTGGCAACAAGTCACCTGGGACGAAGCCCTCGAAGACATCGCCACCCGTATCCGCACCGCCCTCACCACCAATAGACGCAACGAAATCATGTACCACGTCGGACGCCCCGGCGAGGACGGCTTCGCCGAACGAGTCCTGCAATGCTGGGGCGTCGACGGCCACAACAGCCACACAAACATCTGCAGCTCCAACGCCCGCATCGGCTACCAAAGCTGGATGGGCCACGACCGCCCGTCG
>JAAXHB010000241.1 GCA_012271125.1 Actinomycetota bacterium
AGCGAAACCTTCACCTATACAACTACTGCTTCGCACAGTGGTGAGTCCAAGACCATCACTGTCACCATCCCTGCCACCGACAAGCTCGACAACGACACTGTTAACGCTGGTTCGCGCACTGGTCGTGACGCCTTCACTTATGACGTCAATGTTTTCGACGGTGACGAGTGCGCTAACGATTGCGCCGGCTTGACCCCAGGCACGCCTGGTGTCGCCCTTGCTCAAACTTCGGTTCACACCGACGGCAACGGCGACCGTTTCATCCGTTATCACCTGCCGGTAAACACCGGTGTTGTCACCTCCGACACCTTCACTTATGGCACCACCCGCGATGACGGCGACGCCACCGTGACGATTTCGATTACTGATGGTTCTTCAGGTACCGACACTCTCGTTGACGAAACCGCTGTGTCGCTGACTCGTAGCGGTACTGCGGAGATCAGTCACACTTTCGTGGTTGTGGCTAATGACACTTGTACTGCTGGTTGTAAGAACATTGCCATTGTTGACACCCCAAATGCCGGTTCAACAAGCATTAATGAACTCGCCGGCAGCATTACTTGGACGCTGAACGCTGGTGATGCGTTGGTTTCGCCGGTGACGTTCACCTATGACACAGACAATCCCAATACCACAAGTCCTGATACTGATTCCAAGGCGTTGGTGACGATCAATATCACCGGCAGCGACATCCTAAACCCCGACACCCCGACTATTTACCGCTACGGCACTACCGCGGTCACCGATTATGACATTGATGTTCTCGACAATGACACTTGCGCTACTGATTGCGCCGGTCTCACGATTGCGTCTGGTCCGGGCACCGGCACCGCTTCGGTTGAAACTGTTGACGGTAAGCAAGTCATTCGTTATTCGCTTGGTGCGGATGCCAACTCATCGAACGACGACGTCACGATCACTTACACCACTACTGCGCAATCAACAGCTGCAACGGTCACGATCAGCTTCTCCGCAGCTGACAAGCTCGCCAACGGAACCATCACAACCGGCACCCGCACCGGCTGGTCAGAAGCAACCGGCAATGTCGTCCTCACCGCAATCTCCGGTTTGGATTGTGACAGCACCGCCGACTGTGCTGGCATCACCGTAACCCAGCCAACCCACGGCACCGTCACCTTCGATCAGGACTCTAAGACCCTGACCTACACCCTGGCTGCTTCGGTGCAGGAAGCCGTCACCTCTGAAAC
>JAAXHB010000242.1 GCA_012271125.1 Actinomycetota bacterium
TCTACAGGGTTTGGGCGTTTGAACGAAGATGGAACGCGGGTGCAGTTTAATTTCCCGGTTTCTGCTGCGGTGGATCAGAATTTCGAACCTACGGTTACTTACACCACTGATGGTGCTGCTGATGAGACTGCTACTGCGACGTTTGATATTCGCCGTGGCGACAATTTAAATGATGACATTGTTTATGTTTTTGATGATGATCCTGATAATGACACCTCTGATATACACACCGCGTTACCGCTGTCCGACTTAGACCCATCTGATGGTGGGGACAAGATTTTGTTGTTGGCTAATGATGATTGTGCTGTTTCTGAAAATTATGGTGGTTGTTTGAATGTTGTGCGTTATGGGCGGCCTTCGGTTGGTACTGCGTCGGTTACTGGCACTTTGGGCGCTGAACCTGGCCGGTTGGTTTACACGATCACCGACAGCGACATACCTGATGGTGATGTGATTTTTGGTTATAACACTGACACCGCTTTTGCAGATGCCAGAGGCCGTGGTGAGGTGACAGTAATTTTTGATGAACCGGACTCTTTAGCTAACGACACGATCGATATTTATCGCCCATCAGGTTCTACTGCTGGGGGGTCTTATATTTTCGGCGTGAGCGGCAACGACACCTGCGGTGGGGTGTGTCAACAAATTACGATCATCACTCAACCGTTGTTTGGCACCGCGACGGTGAATGCTGATAACACGATCACCTGGACGTTCACTGCTCAAGAGTTAATCGATTCCGGCGGGGGACCTTTTAGCACTTATCTTGTGTACAGCGCCAAAAGCGTCACCAGCAACGGCAGTGTCGTGTGCGGGGGCACGGATTGCGCTGTGGCGTCTTTGGTTGAAAAGGCTGCGGTTAGTTTAGGTGATGTCACTTTTGACCGAACCCGTGTCGGTGTTCGCGGCACCGATTATTTCTTTGATGTTTTACCCAGCGTCACCGCGGCTTCCGGTAGCAGTTCAAAGGGCACTTTGCAAGTCCACACCCAGCCAACCGTGGGCACTGTCAGTGTTGATAATCCCACCAGCGATGGCATAGCTCATGACGTTTTGAAATGGCACGTCCCTAACGGCATCACAACTTCAAACACTCACACGTTCAGGTACACCACTAGCCGTGCCGGCAACGATTCGGCGCTAGTTACGGTCAACATTGCTCAAAAAAATCAGCTACGCGAATACGACTATTATTTATATCGCACCGGGTTGGAATATGTCACCTACACAATTCCGGTGTTAACAAACAGCATTTGCGGCGCAGGATGCGACGGCCTATCCTGGACGTTGGGCTCGCCGTCATATGGCACCTACGCCAAAGTAAACGGCACCGGCACCGAATTAGACAAGATCCGCATCACCTTGCCCAGCGGCGTATACGCCCCCACCCCCTCAGGCAGTACTACACCTAGTTTCACTTTCAACATTTCAGTCAACGACGGATACACCGACCCGTTCGGCACCTACCACGGCGAAACAACAATTCGAGTGTTCATACGCGAACGCCCCAACGCCACAAACGACAACTACACCATCACCCGCAACCACACCGGCAAAATCACCTACACCCTGTCACCGCAAGTAACAGCCAACGACAGCTGCGACCGTGGCTGCCCCACACCTGAAATCATTTCAACCATCCACGCCGGCGAAATCGAAGTAACCGGCCAAAACATCACCTACACCCTGCCAGCTGATGCAGGAAACATAACCCAAGACATATTCCGCTACCGGCTCCCAGGCGGGCTGTCAGCAATAGGACGAGTGCGCATCAGGTTCAACAACGTCGACACCGTCACCGACGACACCATCAACGTCGAACGCCACCGCACCACAGCCACCGTTGCCACCCTAAACGTCACCGACAATGACACCTGCCCCGCACTATGTCGCGGTCTTGACATAGGCACCAGCACCACCGCCGACAACCTCGCCC
>JAAXHB010000243.1 GCA_012271125.1 Actinomycetota bacterium
GGCTTCACTTCCGGGGGCGTAAATGGCGTTGGCGCGAGAGGCGTCGAGGTTGGCGTCACGATGAGCGTTAACAAAGTTGCGATGGGTGTCCACAGAGGCGCTTTGACGGTGGAATGCCGTAATCACACGAATACCTGCAAGTGATTCCTGGAGATTGGCAAGCAGTTCGCTGATGCGGTTGCGGACGTTTCGGTAGTTGGCGGCTGAGCGTTTTCGGAACCAGATCGACGATGCCAGAGTCGCTGGGATTGCCGCTGCCAAAGTGACTAGGGCGAGCAGCGGGTCGTAGCGGAACAGAAAAATGCTGATGACTGCCAGGGTGAGGGCTTGCACGGCGAGGTTGACGATGCCTTCCTGGAACAGCATCGATAGGGCTTCTATGTCAGAGGTCATGCGGGTGAGCAGCACGCCGGCTCGCTCAGAGGTGTAGAAGTCCATTTGTTGGCGTTGCAGGTGGGTAAACACACGGATGCGCAGGGTTTCGAGGAGTTTTTCGCCAAGTCGGCCGGTGAAAGCGACCCGGACTGCTCCCATTGCTGTGGCGGCGATTATTAGGACAAGGTAGGCACCGGCGGCGCTGAGAAGGGTGCGGCGATTGCCGGTAGCGATGCCGTCGTCGATGCCGATTTGGGTTAGGACGGGGCCGAGTTGTAGGGCGATGGTTTCTAGGGCGACGAGGACGATTGCGAGGGCGACCTTGACACGGTGCGGCCAGAGGAATGAGACGAGGTTGAAGGGTTTGGTAGTGGTGCTGGAGTGATCGAAGGTGACGTTGGGATCTGGATGGTTGGGTTCGTTTGCTAGGACGTCCTTGACTCTGTTGGCGAGGTCGCCTGGGATTTCGGCGTAGGGCAGTCCGGCTTCTGAGGCGGCTGTTGCCGTGCTTGGGCCGGTGCGCATCGGCGGAGTCATGCCAAACATGGTCATGCCGTGACTTCTTCTTTTGCTTCAAGTAGTTGGGCATATGCGGGCACGCTCGCCAGCAGTTCGTTGTGAGTGCCTTCTGCGGCAATGTTGCCATCGTTAAGGAACAGCACTCGATCTGCGAGCGCAATAGTGGATTGACGGTGTGAAATCAGGATTGTGGTGTGGTTATTGTGGCGTTGCCGTAGAGATTGGTGGAGCTCTCGCTCGGTTTCTACGTCTATTGCGCTGGTGGAGTCGTCGAGAATCAGCACGGCTGGGTTGGCTAGTAGGGCGCGGGTAATGGCAATGCGTTGACGTTGGCCACCTGAGAGGGTGTAGCCGCGTTCAGAAACCTCGGTTTGTATGCCGTCGGAGAGGGTGTTGACAAAATCCGCGGCTGAGTCGTTTAAAGCTGTTTGGATTGCTAGATCATCGGCATCCGGCTGAGCGAAGGTGACGTTTTCGTGAATGGTTGTAGCGAACAAGAAAGGATCGTCAGGAGCTATTGAGACGGCTTTGCGCAGGTCGGCGAGTTGCAGATCGCGGACGTCGTGACCGTCAATATGGATGCTGCCAGAGTCTGGGTCGTAGAAGCGGGGAAGTAGTCGCGCAATCGTGCTCTTCCCGCTCGCGGTCGCACCAACAATCGCGACACATTCGCCGGCTTTGACACTGAACGAGAGGTTTTTCAGCACCGCCTCAGGCGGGTTGAAGACAAGCTGGTCGTGGGCGGTGGCATCTGTGATGCGGGGAGTATGGGAGGTGGGGTAGGTAAAGGTGATGTTGGTGAATTGGATGGTGCCGCGAGGGTTGGGGAGGGGTAAGGCGTTGGACTTTTCGACGATTTCTGGTTTTGCGTCGAGGATTTCAAAAACCCGCAGCGCTGCCGCAGAAGCACGCTGCCACTGGATCAAGATGAACCCGATCATGCGAAACGGGACGCTCATGATGATCACATAGGCGTTGAAGGCGACGATGTCTCCCACCGCAACAGAGCCGTTGATGGCAAGCAGTCCGCCGACACCGAGCACGAGAGCTAGACCGAGACGAGGCAAGGCTTCCATCACCGGCGCATGGCGGGCACGAGCATCAGCCGTAGCGGTGCCAGCCCAGCGAAGACGTTGCGCAGCACGGGCGAGCAGGCGGATTTGCTCACGTTCCTGGGTGAAGCCGCGCACGACTTGAGCGCCTTGAATGTTTTCATCGACGATGGTGGCAAGCTCAGCCGAGCGTGCCTGCACGACCCAGCTAAGAGGGAACACGCGATTGCGCAAGCGGGCACCGATAATCAACACCGCCGGCAGCGGAGCAAGTGCCACCAGGGTGAGCGGCGGCGACAAGGCGACCATGGCAGCGCCACCGAGTCCGAGCAGCACGACCTGCATGCCGACGAGTGGGCCGAAAGCGAACAGCAGCTGGATCGAGCGGACGTCGCTGTTGGCGCGGGAAATGATTTGGCCGGTTTGGACTCGATCCCAATACGAAAACGACAGCTCGGTTAGGCGGGCGAAGACGAGGTTTCGCAGGTCGGCTTCGATGCGGTGAGCGGTTCCGAACAAGCCATAGCGGTAGGCGAAACCAGCGCTGAAGCGCACGACGGCAAGCACGGCGAGTGCGGTTAGGTAGGGGCGCAGCTGTTGCCCGTCGGCGGCTGCATCGACGCCTCGACCGATGACTGCGGGCACGAGCACCGTCGCCGTTGTCGACAACAATCCGGCGAGCATTGCCGCGATGATGAGCGTTTTACGGCGAGCAACGATTGGCCAGATGCGTCGCAGCCAGCCTCGGCTGGTGTCGGGATGCAAGCCGGCGGGTTTCCCTGCGGGTTTCACTGACTAAGTATGTAACGGCTATGGCGGGGTGGTCAGAGTGGCAGCGGGCGGGGGGGTATCCTGTGCGCCCTATGAGAAAGAGATTGACCGCAAAACTTGCTGTGGTGACAGCTGCGGCGATGGTGGCTGCGGGATGTAGCAGCAGCGACGGTGGCAGTTCAGGGGTGCCACAGATTGCGGTGACGACTTCGATTTGGGCGGACGTGGTGTCCAATGTTGCTTGCGGTGGGAGTGCTGAGATCACGACGATTATGCCGCCGGGTGCTGATCCGCATAGCTATGAGCCGTCGTTGGCTGATAGGGCGTTGTTGGCCGATGCTGACCTAGTTGTGGTGAACGGGTTTGATCTTGAAGAGTCGCTTTTGGACACGTTGGATTCGTTGGGCGACGACAAGTTGATCTTCTATTTCAGTGACCATGTAGCAGCACTGGAATATGAAGGTGCTCACAATCATGGCACCGATGCGGATCATGACGACGATGACGATCACAGCGACGACGACCATGAGGACGAGGGTCATGATGACCATGATGAAGAATCGCACGCCGACGACGAGCATGACGAAGAGGGACATGATGAACATGATGGGGCTGAACATGCGGGGTTGGATCCGCATTTTTGGCTTGATCCGAGTCGCGTAGCCGGCACTGTCCACGCATTAAGTGACACGCTTATCAACGAGATGGGGTTTGATACCCAAACCGTTCACGAATGCGAAGAGGCTTACGAGCAGCAACTACGAGATGCGGATAGCCGGATCGAGCAGACATTGGCAGCGGTTCCAGCCCAGCGTCGTCAGATCATCACCAACCATGACGCTTTCGGGTATTTCGCTGATCGTTACGACTTTGAGATCGCCGGAACCGTGCTGGAGGTGCCCTCTGGTCTAGCCGAGGCGTCTCCGCAGCATCTAGCTGAGGTGTCGTCGGTGATTGAAGAGCTAGGTGTGTCGGTGATATTTGCTGAATATCAAGACAACAGCGGCGAAGCCGAAGCGTTGGCATCGCAGATCGACGGGGTCGAGGTGCGTTATCTGCACACCGCGACATTGGGCGAAGAGCCAGACAGCGATACCTACATAGAGATGTTGGAGCACAACGCAGGCGTCATCGCCGACGCTTTGGGGTAATCGCTGAGGCAATAACCTAAAGGCACAGGAGGCTTCAAGCAGCCTTCGAAGGAAGCCGCGTTGAACTTCATCACAAATCCGGTGACCTGGTGGGTCGACCCGTTCGCCGATTACGAATTCATGCGCAACGCATTACTTGCGGGGCTTTTGACGGCGGTGCTTTGCGCACTCGTGGGCACCTGGGTGGTGTTGCGGGGCATGACTTTCCTCGGCGACGCCTTGGCGCACGGCGTGTTGCCGGGGATTGCTTTGGCGTTTGTGGTCGGCTGGAGCACCACGCTGGGGGCGTTTGTGGCAGCGGGGGCGATGGTCGCAGGTGTCTATTTGATGCAGGCACGCTCGCCGTTGCCGGTCGACACCTCTATCGGTGTGTTGTTCGTGGGGTTTTTGGCGTTGGCGGTCGTGATCGTGTCCTCTAGTGCTGTCGGGTATGCGGGTGACTTGTCACGGTTCTTATTTGGCTCTGTCACCGGTGTCGACAACGGTGACTTGATCCGCATTTCGGTTGCGTTGGTGGCGGTGGTGATCGTGTCGTTGATCTTTTATCGGGCATTTTTAGTGATGACCTTTGATGAGAACCTTGCTCGGGTGCTGGGGTTGCGGCCTCGCCTAGCCAACGGGGTGCAGTTAGCCATGCTCGCTGGAGCGGTGGTGGCATCATTTGAAGTGGTGGGCGGGTTGTTGGTGTTTGCCTATCTGGTGGCACCGGCGGCGGCTGCGGTGATGGTGGTGCGGCGGGTGCCGATGATTATCTTCGTGGCGTCGGTGATTGGGTCGTTGTCGGTGTTGGTTGGGTTGTTGTTGAGCTATCACAATGATCTAGCTGCGGGAGCGACGATGGCGTTGTTGACGGTGGTGGCGTATCTGCTGGCAAGCGTTGTGCGGATGGTTATGCCAGCGATGGGAAGCGGCTCGAGATGAGCACTGCGTTGCGGTTGCTTGCCGCTCTTGGCTTAATCGCTGTGAACGCTGCCTTTGTTGCCGCGGAATTCGCGCTCGTTGCCGTTGACCGCACCCGTGTCGAAGAACGCGCCAGTGCCGGCGACCGCTCAGCTCGTCGCATTGAGCGTCTTTTGTCGCGGTTGTCGTTTCATTTGTCAGGGGCACAGGTCGGCATCACCGTGTCGTCGTTGTTGTTGGGATACCTCGCTGAGCCGACCATTGCCAAAGCGATTGATCCGCTAGTTGAAGGTGTTTTTGGCACGGCCGCGCCAGATGGGTTGTCGTTGATTTTGGCGTTAGCAATAGCCACAGGCACCCAAATGGTGCTCGGGGAGCTGGTTCCCAAGACGGTGGCAACGACCAAGCCTTATGGCACGGCGTTGGCCGTAGCGGTGCCGACCGAGGTTTACGGGGTGCTAGTCAAGCCGTTTGTTGCGCTGATGAACAGCTTTTCGAACGGGATAGTGCGAGCGCTGGGCGTGGAGCCCAAAGAGGAGATCGACACCACGCCTGAGCGTGACGAGTTGCAGCACATGTTTGAGTCCTCCGGCACCGAGGGGGCGCTCGATGAGGGTGAGGTGCAGCTGTTGACCCGCACGATCCGCTTGGCCGACAAGCGTGCCGATGAAGCGATGGTGCCACGTATAGAGGTGGCGGCAATTTCTCGAGACGCCTCGGTGGATGAGCTAGCAGCGTTGGCTATCAAGACGGGGCATTCGAGGTTTCCGGTCATCGGCGAGAACCTTGATGAGGTGCTCGGCATTGTCCATGTCAAGGCTCTGTATCGGGTGCCGGTGGGCGAGCGGGCGACGAGCCGTGTGGCTGAGCTGATGAGCGGCGTGCTTGCAGTGCCGGAGTCACGAGACCTTGACGATTTGCTCGACGATTTGCGGGGTGGTAATCCAGGTGCGGCGGGGCAGATGGCTGTTGTTATTGACGAGCACGGCGGGCTCGCAGGGATCATCACCCTTGAGGACGTCCTCGAGGAAATTGTCGGCGAAATCGACGACGAGCACGACACCAAGAGTCCTGAGCTGACCCGCCCCTCGGCTTTGGGTCTGATTGTGTTGCCTGGGTCGCTGCATTCAGATGAGGTGTATGAGACCAGCGGTTTCAGGATGCCCGACGGTGACTACGACACGCTTGCCGGGTTGTTGCTTGATCGGATTGAGCGCATTCCTGAGCGTGGCGATTCTGTTGACGTTGACGGCTGGGAGCTCAAGGTCGTGTCTATGCAGGGCTTTCGGGTTGTGAAGATTCGCTTGACCCCGCCTGAAGATGACGATTCTGGTGACTTCAATGATGGCTTCGATAATGATGACTTCGATGCCACGAGCATCGAAGCTGACGACGACAATGACGACAATGACGGCGACAATGACGACGACGGCAAGTCGGCAGGTAAGTAGCTATGTGGTTACAGCTGCTTGTGTCGGTTTTCTTGGTGGGGGCTAACGCCTTTTTCGTTGCCGCGGAGTTCGCTTTGGTGGCGGCGCGGGCGGCACGCTTGGAAGCAGATTCTGATGAGGGCGACTTGCTCAGCTCCAAGGCACTTGCCGCGGTGCGTGACATTCAGCCTCGCTTGGCAGGCGCTCAGTTGGGAATAACCATGTGTTCACTTGGTCTGGGGTATCTGGCCGAGCCTGCGGTAGCTGCGTTGCTTGAGCCGGCCTTTGACGCATTCTTGGACGTGCCTAGCGGTGTTTTGCATTCGATTGCTTTCGTGGTGGCGTTGGCACTTGTGACCGCGGTGCATGTGGTGGCGGGTGAAATGGTGCCCAAGAACATTGCCATCGCTGCCCCGGAACGTTCGGCACGGCGTTTGGCACCGATTTTGACCGCTTATATGACGGTTTTTGGGCCGGTGATCTGGGTGTTGAACGCTGTGTCGAACTTCATTGTGCGACGCTTCGGGATGGAGCCAGTCGATGAGATAACGCCGGCTTTGAACGTCAAGGAGTTCCGTCGCTTGTTGGCTGATGCCAAAGAAGAGGGCGTGATCGAACCTGCCGAGCATGAGTTGCTTGAAGGGGCGTTGGAGTTCAAGGCGCAGTCGGCAGGGTCGTTGATGGTGCCTGTAGGTGACGTTGTCTCGGTGCAGCGCAACACACCGGTTGAAGACATCGAGGTGGTTGTAGCAGAGTCGGGACATACCCGTGTGCCGGTATGGGAAACCGGTCCGGCGGATTTAGTTGGCTTTTTTCACGCCAAAGATTTGTTGCGTCTGCCTGTCGCGGCACATCAAAGGCCGGTACCGGATAAGCATTTGCGGTTGATGCTGGTGGTTTCGCCGACGACGGCGGCTCGTGAAGCCATGCGTCAAATGCGTGAACTTCGTGTCCATATTGCGGTTGTGCGGCGCGCCGGCGGGGCGGTGCTTGGAATTTTGACCCTTGAGGATGTGTTGGAGTCTCTTGTGGGTGAGATTTATGACGAAACCGACGATGCCTAGGCACCGATTGCGTGAAAGCCGCCGTCTACGTGGATTATTGAGCCGGTAGTTGCGGGCATCAGGTCGCTGAAGAGCGCAACTGTGGTGCTAGCAACGGCGCTGGGGTCGGTGACGTCCCAGCCGAGCGGTGCCCGTCCGCTCCAAGCGTCTTCGAAGGCGTCGAATCCGGGGATTGATTTGGCTGCCATTGTGCGCACCGGTCCGGCTGAGACGAGGTTGACTCGGATTTGTTGCGGGCCGAGGTAGCGGGCTAGGTAGCGGCAAGTTCCTTCGAGAGCGGCTTTGGCGACGCCCATCCAGTCATAAGCGGGCCAGGCTCGGGAGGCGTCAAAGTCAAGGCCGACGATTGAGCCGCCGTTGGTCATCAACGGAGCGACGGCGTCGGCGAGCATTTTCAACGAATAGGTGGAGATTTCCATTGCCACGCTGACGTCTTCCCAGGTGGCGTCCATGAATGTGCCGCCGAGACATATTTCCGGGGCGAATCCAATTGCGTGCAATGCAGCGTCGACACGACCCCAGCGGTTTTCGAGTTCGGATCGCAATGCGTCGGCGTGTTCAGGCACGGTGACGTCGAATTCACCAACGCCTACATCATTACCTTTGGCATCTTCGCCGAGTTTGCGTGCGGTGCGTTCGGTGAGGCGCATCGCCCGTCCCGCTCCCGTCAAATAAACAGAACCCCCCTCAGATATACACCTCTCGGCTATGCCATAGGCGAGCGAGTCGGACGTGAGCACGCCCGTAATCAGAATGTTCTTGCCATCCAACAACCCCACCCCCTCACGCTACCCATCCAATTAGGCAGAAATAGCAAGGGGCGGATCGCAGGGACGAAAAATTTCTTGCAAGTGACGCCGAAATTTTTGCCCCTGCTCCCGCCCTAGGACTGTATGGGGTGGCGCCGGAGGGGGTGGGGTATGTGAATGACGTTTTTGGGTCTGGGGCGAGCTTGGAAAATCTTTTTTGGATCGATAGCGACGCGGCGGCGGAGCAGGTGGTGTGCGAGGAGCGTGTCCAAAAAAGATTTTCCAAGCTCGCCTTGTCAGCCCTCGGCAAACTAATACCGTGGCGGGGTGAGGTTGTATGACACGGCGCAAGGCGAAGTGGTGGATTTTGAAGTGGGCGAGGTCGTGCGCATGTACGTGTGCGGGATCACGCCCTATGACGCCACTCACCTAGGACATGCCGCAACATACCTCAGCTACGACATACTCCAACGCCGTCTGCGTGACATGGGCAAACAGACCCGTTGCGTGCGCAATATCACCGATGTCGACGATGACATCCTCGCTGCGGCGGAACGTCGTGGCGTGCATTATCTCGATCTGGCGTTTGCTGAGACGGCTCGTTTTGACGATGACATGGCTGCGCTCAACATGTTGTCGCCTATGTCTGAGCCGAGGGCAACGTCGGCGATTCCTGACATTCGAGGTTTCATTTCCAAGGCGTTGGACGGCGGGTATGCGTATCAGGCTGCCGGCAACGTCTACTTTGACACGACGGCAAGCGACGGCTTTGGCACATTGTCGGGTTATGACCGTGAGCACATGATTGAGCTTGCTCGGCAATGGCGTGACGATCCCGATGACCCAGCCAAAAAAGACCCGCTTGATTTCGTTTTGTGGCAAGGTGCTAAGGAAGGCGAGCCGTTCTGGGAGTCTCGTTGGGGTAAGGGACGCCCGGGTTGGCATGTGGAGTGCTCGGCGTTGGCGTTGCGTGAGCTTGGACCGACGATTGACATTCACGGCGGCGGGGTTGACCTGCTTTACCCTCATCATGAGTGCGAGCGTGCGCAGTCCATGGCCGTCACTCAAAAGCCGTTTGTGCGGCTGTGGATGTATCAGGCGCTGGTGCATTTCGACGGGCACAAGATGTCGAAGTCTCGAGGCAATCTGGTGTTCGTTCATGAGCTGCGCGAGCGGCATGAGCCGATGGTGATCCGCCTGGCTTTGATGTCTCAGCATTATCGAACGCCTTGGACTTGGCATGAAGGTCTGTTGTCGGCTGCTCTGCAACGGCTGGAGTTGTGGCGTAACGCAGCAGATGTTGTCGTTGATGATGTTGTTGTTAACAATGGCAGCAGCGAGCTGGTGACAGAACTGATGAAAGGGGTTCGCGCTCATCTTGACGACGACCTGGACACGCCAGCGGCATTAAAAACAGTGGATGCTGCGGCAGAATCAGGTATCGATGTGACCGCAGCCGCCGACCTGCTTGGCGTGAAATTGGATGTCTTATGACTGAGAACTCGCGACTTGCTTCGGGTTGGGTGTATGCCGTGGTCGCTTACGTCTTTTGGGGCACCGCGACTATTTTCTGGGACCTCTTCAACGACTCCGACCCGGTCGCACTGCTATGCCTGAGAGTGCTGTCGACACTGGTTTTCCTGGCAGGGGTGCACACGCTGCGTCGTAGTTGGAGTTTCCTGCCGTCGTTAATGAAACACAGTGCCGAGCTAAGACGAACAGTGCTCAGGGCAGCACTCATCACTGTCAACTGGGGTGTTTTCTTGTATGCGGTCACCTCCGGTCATGTGGTTGACGCCAGCCTCGGCTATTTCATTTCGCCGCTGATGACGGTCACGCTCGGGCTGATCTTCCTGCAAGAACGCCTGCGCCGACCCCAGTGGGTTGCGATTGTGGTGGCTGCCGGTGGGGTGACCTGGATTGCGGTGCGGGCAGGCGATCAGCTGTGGCTGTCGTTAGTCATTGGTGCCACGTTCGCCTACTACGGCCTAGTCAAAAAACGCTCCGAGGCGACGTCGGTGGATGGGCTCACAAGTGAGGTCATGATGATGACCCCGTTGGCGCTTGTGGGGTTAGCGGTTTGGTCGTTTGATCTTGACGAGTTCACCGGAGGTGCCCAGATCACTGGCTTGATCTTTGCTGGTGCGGTGACGGCGTTTCCGTTGTTGTTGTTTGCAGCGGCAACGAAACGAGCCGACTTGTCGGTGGTTGGCTTTACCCAGTATTTGACGCCGACGATCATGTTCACCGCCGGCTTGGTCGTGTTTGGCGAATCCGTGAGCGCGCCGCTATTGCAGGGTTTCGTGTTGATTTGGATTTCGTTGGCGATTTTCACGATTGGAACCACTAGGGGTGCGATGACAAGCGGCAGTAGGGAGTGTGAGGACGCTTTCTCACCTTTTGCTCACCTTTCCACGCCAAACTCAAAGAGCGATGACTGAATCTGCGAGGATTTTGCTAGCTGAAGACGACCGGCGGGTGCGTGAATCGGTCAGCCGTGCGTTGCGCCTGGAGGGTTATGAGGTCACCGCAGTTGCTGACGGTGCCGCAGCGTTGGCAGAGCATCAACGATCACGACCGGATTTGCTTTTGTTGGATGTTTCCATGCCAAATGCTGACGGGCTCAGCGTGTGCCGCATGTTGCGCGAGCGTGGAGCGGACACGCCGATCTTGATGCTCACCGCACGACACGAGGTTGATGACAGGGTCGCCGGTCTGGATTCAGGTGCCGACGATTATCTTGTCAAACCCTTTGCTCTAGAGGAGTTGTTGGCACGAGTTCGGGCACGGCTGCGCCTGGCAGTTGACGGTGAAAGCGGCAATGGTTCTGTTGGTGTTTCGAGCGGTGTGTCGTTTCTTGCATTGGGTGATCTAAATATTGATTTGGAAGGCCATCAGGTGACCCGTGGCGGGCAAGTCATCGACATGTCCAAAACGGAATTTGAGCTATTGAAGCTGCTGGTGGAAAACGCCGGCAAGGTGCTTAGCCGTTTTGACATTTACGACGTCGTGTGGGATGGCGAACTAGACGTGGAGTCCAAGACGTTAGATGTGTATGTGGGCTATCTACGCAAGAAGACCGAACGTCGCGGAGCGTCACGGGTCATCCACACAGTGCGAGGCAGCGGTTACGTAGCACGAATTGACGATTAATGATTTGTTGTGATGATCTGTTGCTCGTCGCAGCTGATGTTGTCGTTGTTCCAGTCGTTGTTGCTCAAGTTGTCGTCGTTGTCAAAGGCAAGTAGATGAGTTTGCGTCTGAGGGTTGCGTTGCTCGTGGCAGCTGTTGTCGCAGCTACCGTCGCCGTTGTCGGCATCTGGGCTGTGCGCGCTGCTGAAAGCGAACTAACCGACGAAGTCGACCAGGATCTTCAAAAACGTGCCCAGCAGATCATGCTGTCTGAGGAGCGTGGCGAGGGGCGTTTCGCGGGTGTGCGGGGGCGGGGGTTTTCGGCTGATCGGGTGGTGCGCAGTGCGATTTCTGAGCTGTTGCATCATGATCCGTTTGGGGTTTTCGTTTCGCCGGATGCGCACCTGCAGTTTGTGGTGCGGTTCAATGTCGTGTCTGATGGCGACGAAACCCTTGGCGTGAGGGTCACCGGTTTCGGCGAGCGGGACGCTGATGATCATGCTCACACGAACACAGCTCATGTGACTTACACGCTTGATGACAGCGTTTCGGTGGAGGCTAAGGAGGCGACGCTTGAGAAGGCTGCGCTGAAGGGGCCGGTCATTGAGACGATCAAGGCTTATGGGGCTTTTGGTGGGTCGAAGACGTTGCGGATGGTGACTTTGGAGGTCAGCGACGGGTTTTATGTGCAGCTTGGGCGTCCTATTGATGAGGTGGAGCAGGCTGTTGATGACCTTGCAGACAAGGTTTTACTGGTTGGGTTTTCGGCGGTGTTGTTGACCGCTGTGGCGGGGTGGTTTCTGGCGGGGCGGGCGGTGCGGCCAATTGTGCGTCTTGCCAAGACTGCTGAGGAGGTGTCGGCAACCGGCGATCTGGAGCGCACCGTTGA
>JAAXHB010000244.1 GCA_012271125.1 Actinomycetota bacterium
GCCAAAGACACGCTCCCGACTTGGCGTGGACAAAACGAACAAGGCATGGCGCTCGCTGGTGTTGCCTACGCCAAAGCATGGCGCAGGCGTCGAATCATGGCAGCCACTAGCTCAATCGGGCCAGGGGCTACCAACATGGTCACCGCAGCAGCCGTTGCAATGGCAAACCGCATGCCGTTACTGATCTTGGCGGGGGACACCTTCAACCATCGCATCGTCGACCCGGTGCTACAACAAGTCGAGCACTTTGGCACGCCAAGCACCACTGTAAACGACGCCTTCCGTGCGGTGGTGCGCTACTGGGATCGCATCACCGCTCCTGAGCAGGTGATTCAGTCGCTGCCCCATGCCATTCACACGATGCTTGACCCAGGCGATTGCGGACCGGCATTTATCGGGTTGCCTCAAGATGTTCAAGGCACCGCCTTTGACTTTCCGAACAGCCTTTTTGAGCCGGTGGTTCATCGGGTGCGCCGAGTCCGCCCCGATGAAAATGAGTTACAGCGTGCCGCTGAGCTTCTGCGCAGTGCCAAACGGCCTTTGATCATCGCCGGCGGCGGGGCGCACTGGTCATTAGCCGAAGCTGAGCTACAGGCTTTCGCTGAGCGTCATGAGATTCCGGTGGTTGAGACCGTGGCAGGGCGCACCACCCTCAACGCCGACCATCATCTCAACTGCGGACCGGTTGGGGTGACCGGTTGCGCTTCGGCAAACGCCTTGGCCGGCGATGCTGATGTTGTCCTTGCGGTGGGTACTCGCCTACAGGACTTCGCCACTGGTTCCTGGACTGTTTTTGGCGATCCAGACGTTGCCATCATTGGTCTGAACGCAGCCCGCTTTGATGCGGTCAAGCATCGCTGCCTGCCGCTGGTCTGTGACGCTCGTGAAGGGCTAGCGGCTTTAGGTAAAGCCATAGCTGGCTATGCCGCTCCAGAGGATTGGACATCTCGTGCCAGCGCTGAGACGGCCCAATATCACGCCTACATAGACAAGATCGCCGCCGCTTCGGTTCAGGTAGCCAAGACTGGTGATGTTGATGAAGATGGCGCTGATGATTGCTTCGACGCCACGAGCGCCGAAGCTGATCATCGACCCACCTACGCTCAGGTTGTCGGCGCAGTAGATCGGCTAAAACAATCCGGCACCTATGTGCTGGCAGCAGCCGGCGGATTCCCCGGCGAGCTGGTCAACGGCTGGCGCTCCAACGAAACCCACTCCTTTGACTGCGAGTACGGCTATTCGTGTATGGGATATGAAATCGCCGGCGGCTGGGGAGCAAAGATGGCGTTCGCGGACGCCGGCAAGCCGGCCAGTGATATTGCCAGTGATATTGCCAGTGATATTGATAGTGAAGTCATCGTTCTGGTAGGTGATGGCTCATACATGATGATGAACAGCGACCTCTACAGCACCGTGTTAACAGGACACAAGCTGATCGTCATCGTCTGCGACAACGGCGGCTTCGCAGTAATCAACCGCCTACAAATAGGCCAAGGCGGCGAGCCGTTCAACAATTTGTACGCGGACTGTCGCAGCGCCGGCGACCTAGCTGGGATCGTTCCCGATATTGACTTTGCGGCGCACGCAGCGTCAATGGGTTGTGGTTCAGAAACGGTGGAGACCATTGCCGAGTTAGAAGCAGCCATCGGACGAGCTCGAGCAAGCGACCGCACCTATGTAATAGCCCTCAAGACACATCCATATCGTTGGACCGAAGGCGGTTCGTTCTGGGAGGTCGGAGTACCCGAAGTCAGCAACAGCGACTCAGTGCTCCAAGCCCGCACCACCATGGACGCCGGGCGTGCCGGGCAGAGACTGTGAAGCAACTGCGGACGACATGAAGATTTTGACATGACGACATTTAATGGCGGGGTTGCACTAATAACCGGTGGTTCGCAAGGCCTTGGATATGCCGTAGCGCAGCGTCTAGTTGCTTTGGGCGCAGCCGGCATCGTCATCTCAGGTCGAGACCAACTAAAAGGCGAAGCAGCGGCAGCCGCTCTAGAAACAGCCAGCGAGGACTCTGAAGCGTCAAAGTGCCGTGTCGTGTTTGTAAGCGCGGAGCTAGCCGAAGCGGATCAATGTCAGCATCTCATTGCACGCCTAGACGAAGAGTTCGGCCGCTGCGACGCCTTCATCAACTGCGCCGCCATTACCGACCGCGGCTCAGTATGGGATGCAACCGTTGAACTCTGGGATCAAATGCTTGCCGTAAACGTCAGAGCACCAGGGCTTCTAGCCCAAGGCGTTGCACGCATAATGGCACGCGAGAAAATCCATGGAGCAATGGTGATCGTCGGCTCTGTCGCCGGATATGGAGGCCTGCCGCAACTGCTGCCCTATGCCACATCCAAATCTGCCTTAATAGGCATGACCCGCAATCTTGCATTCACATTGATGCGCAACCAGATTCGAGTCAATTTGATCTGCCCTGGCTGGATGGACACCCCCGGCGAGGACGCCGTCCAACGCAAATACGAGGGTGCCACCGACGGATGGCTTGAGCGTGCCGAGGCTACTCAACCTTTCGGACGACTCATAAAGCCCGCAGAGATTGCTCGCACAATTACGCATTTGGCGACGTCGGAGTCGGAGTTCATGACCGGAGCGGTAATCGACTGGGATCAAACCGTGCTCGGTACCGGCGATGCCCCACGCCCCGCCCCAGAGTGGTTCCGCGAGTGATGCGGGACTAATTTGCCCAGGTTCATTTTGATCAGGTTCATTTTGTTTAGGCACATTTTCAAATTGTGAGTGAAGCGTCTAGGAGGGACTATTCGCTCACCGGTGCCGAGTCGGCTCTCGCGGTTGAGCGAGGTCTGGTCGAAGCCGAATGGTTCCGTCCGCCAATTGAATCGCAGCGACTCCACGCCTTGCAACAACGCAACAACCACCGCGCCGCCGTAGACACAATCCTGTGGCTCGCGCTGCTCATGGCGTTTGGCTATCTCGCCTGGATGGCATGGCCAAGCTGGTGGGCAGTTCCAGCCTTCGCGGTCTACGGTGCCCTCTATGGCGGGGCGGGTGACTCTCGCTGGCATGAATGCGGCCACGGCACAGCGTTTCGTTCAAAACGTCTCAACGACATCGTCTACTACCTGGCGTCGTTCATGCTGCTGCGCCAACCAACGCTTTGGCGCTGGTCGCACGTGCGTCACCACACCGACACGATCATCGTCGGACGTGATCCTGAAATCGTTTTCCCTCGTCCCACCTCGCCGTTAGGAGTCATCGCTACTTTCGTGCCGCTGAGCAAGGTACCCCAAGCTCTGTGGCGCACCGCCAAGCACGCTGCTGGACGTATCGACACCGATGCCGCAGACTTCATTCCCGTCGATGAACTGGGAAAACTCAAGTGGGAGTCAAGGGTTTACATAGCCATCATCGCCGGAGCCAGTGCGTGGTCGCTGCTGGCATGGACGCCGCTGCCAGTGCTTTATATCGGACTGCCGACCATCTATGGGGCGTGGCTGATGGTGTTCTTCGCCTTGACCCAGCACGCCGGCCTGCGTGAGGACGTGCTCGACCATCGACTCAACTCCCGCACTGTCTACATGAATCCGATACTGAGATTCCTGTACTCCAACATGAACTACCACGTTGAGCATCACATTTTCCCGACCGTGCCCTACTACGCCCTACCTGCGTTGCATGATGAAGTCAAGAAACATCTGGCACCGGCTTCGCGTTCAACGTTTGCGGCTTACCGAGAGATTTTTTCGGCGATGCGCAAGCAATGGCAAGACTCAAGCTTTGACCTGCCCCGCCCAGATGTCCCATCGATTAATGGCAAAGTCAATAAGGATGATGTCGTCAAAAATGATGATGCCAATGGTGCTGACGTTACGAGCGCCTGCGCGAACGACGGAGGCGGCGGGGTCACTTCACGACATCGAATAGATACAGGCGTAACGGTTTGGGCTGGTGACACCCATGACGGCATGGTTGATTTAGGTGCTGCGGATATGCCAATGGGCACATCTCGACGCATAGATCGAGGCGACAACACCTACGCGCTTCACCGTGTCAACGACTCACAAGAGTTTTATCTCACCGACGGATTGTGCACGCACGGGCGAGCTCATCTAGCCGAAGGCGTCCTTGATGGCTGCGTCATCGAATGCCCCAAACACAACGGCTGTTTTGACCTAAGCAGCGGCGCTCCAACGCGCCTTCCAGCGACGGCATCACTCACCAGGTATGAAGTGACGGTACGCAACGGCAGAATCGTCTCGGATTTAGAGGAGACAAGATGACAGAATCAGCGTCGGAGCCGGTGCGGATTGGGGAGCCGGTGCGGATTGGGGAGCCGGTGCGGATTGGGTTGCTCGGCTGCGGGCGAATCGGCAAACTTCATGCCGAGTTGATTTCAACAAGAGTCGCCGAAGTTGAGCTGACCGCGGTTTATGACGTCTATGACCCTGCAGCACAAGGCGTCGCCGGAGACTTCGGTGCTCGTGTATGTGGCAGCGCATCTGAGGTCATCGCTGCTGATGACGTTGACGCCGTTGCCATCTGCTCATCCACCGATACGCACATGGATTTACTCACCGAAGTCGCCCAAGCCGGCAAGCCAGCCTTCGTGGA
>JAAXHB010000245.1 GCA_012271125.1 Actinomycetota bacterium
TCCATAACCCGACCTGCCACTCCACTACCCCGCATTAAAAACCTGACCCCCTCAAGACCTCGCCGCCGGCGAACTTTCGTCACGATTCAACGCAATCGCCACAACCACCAACGCAATCCCCAATATTTCCTGCGGGTTTGGCACCTGCCACAAGGCAACCAACCCAACCAGAGTCGCCGTCACTACATACAACGACTGCAGCAACGCAAACCGGTGCCGCTCAATGTGTTGCATCACAAGCTGTTCGATCCAATACGGAATGGCGTTGGACAAGATGCCCGTGGCAAGCCCCAAGGCGATGACATGAGGCGAGCTCACCACATCGGCAACGTCACCAACGCCTATGACGCTGATCGCCAACGCCCCTGCGAGCATGCCCACGCCTAACCCGTCCACCGAGTATCGGCTGCGCGCCACCCGATGCCCCAAAACGATACAACTCGCCCAAAAAGTGCCAGCCAGCAGCGCAAAGAAAATCCCCAACGCTGTGTTGCCTTCAGTTTCCACGCCGGCAAGAACCAACACGCCCGCCACGGCCAACACAATCGCTCCGGCTGAGCGCCAGGTGCGTGTTCCGATTGCTGCCACTGTCACCGGCCCGAGGAACTCCACCGCTACCGCGTTTCCCAACGGCAACTCATCGATGGCGTAATAGATAGAGGTGTTCATGCCCGCCATCGCCACCCCAAATGCCGACGCCAACGCCAGCTCCGGCAGCGTCCAACGCCTCCGCCAAGCTCGCCGCAACAACACGACGATGATTCCTGCGCTAGTTATGCGCAACAACGCCGTTCCTGCCGGACTCAAGCCCTGGCTGAACAAGTAAACAGCCAGAGCTGCGCCTGAATACTGCGACATCGCTCCGACCATGAAAAAAGGCTCCGGTGCAAACCGCTCTGAATCCCACAAGTCCAACCTCACTGCTCCAAGTCTGCCCGCCTTAGCCTTGCGGCGTGCCCAAGCTCCCAAGCACGGTCATTATCCTGATCGCCGCCCTCACGCTTATAGGCACCTCTTGCAGCCGTACCAATAACAACCCAACACCCGACCACACAGAACCCGCCTCATCAGACGAAGCCCCCAAGCTCGCAATCCTTTACTTCACAGACTGGCACGACGGTTCCTGGGCCGAAGCCGCCTTTGACGCCGGCAACACACTTCTCACCGACGGCAGCATCTCCCAGCTCGCCCTGCGCCCTAACACCGCTTACGGCACAGAAGCCGTCGAAACCATGCGTGAGCTCGCCGCCAACGGCTTCAACCCGATCATCGCCCACAGCGATGGATACGGCGACGCTGTCAAGGAAGTCGCCCCCGACTTCCCTAACACGTTGTTCATGTTCGCATCCGGCACCGGCGATGTCTCCGACAATGTTGGCGACTACACCCAGCCGTTCCATGATGCGACCTACCTCGCCGGCATCCTCGCCGCCGGCGTCGCCACAAACCGCCTCGACACTCCAACTCAAACCGACAAAGGCAAGGTCGACACCAGTGTCATCGTCGGCGGCATCACCGGCTTCAAGACACCAGCCTGTATCGCCCAGTACAACGCCTTCTTGCGTGGCGTCCATGAGATCATCGCCGACATCACCGGTGTCTTCATCACTATCGAATCCTGGGTCGACGCCGAAGCTGCCGAAGAAGCCGCCCTGCGCCAGTTCGAATCCGGTGCCACAATCTTTTATCCCTGCGGGCAAGGCCCCGCCTACGGCCAAATCGAAGCAGCCCGCCAAACCGATGCGATTGCCACCGGTTTCATCGGCGACATGACCGGCATCGACAGCTCGGTCGTGTCGTCTTATGTCTGGCATCTCGACAAGGCGTTCGGAGAAATGGTCGCCGACGCTGCCGCCGGCTACACCTTGGCC
>JAAXHB010000246.1 GCA_012271125.1 Actinomycetota bacterium
GCTCATCACCGACGACCTGCTGGCATCAGTCCGCCAAGAGTTCAAAGAACACGAAGACCTGCCCAACACCACAAATCCCGACGACTGGGCACGCATCTCCGGCAAAAAAGGCGAACGCATCGTCTTCGTGCGCACCCTTGTCACCCACGCCGATGACGACGACGCCTCCGGCGGACGCTCCATCGAACACACCCAAACCGGCCAATATCTCTAACAATCCCACCCACTCTTATCCATCTCCGCTCCGTACCCAACCGCACTCACAACTCCACTCCCTACTTACCCCGCCCACTACCCCAACCCCCGCTACAACACTCTCTATCGCAACCCACCCCGCAACCCCTCCACCCCTAATCTCACCACAACCCTGTCGGGTCTATAATTACCCGACTATTTAAATTCGACCTCAGGAGGTCAATCAATGAAAAAGAGCCTCGTATGGCGAGTACTCGCCATGCTGTTCGCTTTTACGTTGGTAGCTGCCGCATGCGGCAGTGACGACGACAGTGATTCCGGTTCCGCTGCTGACAGCGGCTCTGGTAGTTCAGGTGACGACGATTCTGGTTCCTCTGGAGGGGATGACAGTGGCGACGTGATCGTGGACGCTCAAGGCGGAAGCCTTTTAGAAGAAGTGCAGGCCAGAGGAAATCTGATCTGCGGTGTGAGCGGTGCTGCGGTTGCCTTCTCTGAACAACAAGCAGACGGCTCCATGACTGGTATCGATGCTGACTACTGCCGTGCAGTCGCAGCAGCGATTCTCGGCGACGCAAACGCTGTTGAGTTCGTGGCTTTGACCGCGGCTGAGCGTTTCACCGCCGTGCAGACCGGTGACGTGGACGTCCTAATGCGTAACACCACCTGGACCCAGTCCCGTGACACTGACGTCGGCATGGACTTCGGTCCCACCACCTACTACGACGGTCAGCAGCTGATGGGTCGCGCCAGCGACGGTTTCTCTGCTACCTCACAGGTTGCCGATGCGGGTGGTTCAGTTATCTGCACCAACGCCGGTACAACCACTGAAAAGAACATGGCTGACGCTGCCGATGCAGCTGGTATCAGCATCACCTTGAACACGTTCGAAGACTTCGACATTGTCACGAACAACTTCATCTCCGGCGCTTGTGACATCATCACAACCGACGGTTCTGCTCTTGTCGGTCGCAAGGCCGTTCAGCAGCCAGAAAATGAAGAGTGGGTGATCTTCCCAGCTACTCCGATTTCTAAGGAGCCCCTCGGCCCCGTGTATGGCCAGAACGACTCAGCTTTCGCTGACGCCGTCAACTGGACCGTGTACGCCATGATCATCGCCGACGAGAAGGGCATCAACTCTTCAAACGTCGACGCTATGGCTTCCAACCCGCCCGACGCTGAAGTCGGCCGTCTGCTCGGTGGCGAAGGCGAGATTCAGTCCCTCATGGGTCTGCCATCTGACGCTTTCCATCAGGTCATCAAGCAAGTTGGTAACTACGACGAAGTATTCGAGCGCAACCTCGGCCCAGTCGGTCTGATCCGTGAAGGTTCAGCTAACGCTGGCTGGCTCGACGGCGGTCTGGTCTACGCACCGCCTGCTCGATAGTCAAAATGCTCACATGAGTGAGCGTCAAGAATCGCAACTCAGTTAACTGAGCCAAAGATTCGTTAAGGGGCCGGAGGATTTTCCTCCGGCCCCTTTCTTGTTGTAAGCTGCCCGCCGTGGCTGTCGTCGCAAAACAGCACTCTCCACGCCCTCCCTTTTATAGAGACGCCACAATCGTCAAATGGATCGCTCAAGTAGCGACCCTGATGCTGGTTCTGTTTGCCCTCTGGTTCCTCATAACCCGAGCCGGTGACAACCTCCGAGCAAACCAAATCCCAACAGGCTGGGACTTCCTAGAAATCAACCCCGGCGTCGCCTTATCAGAAGGCATCGACACCGACCCCGAAACCGGCGGACGAGCCCTATGGGTCGGCATGGTCAACACCATTCGCCTCGCAATCGCCGGCATCATCGTGTCAACCATTATCGGCGTGCTCGCTGGCATCGGACGACTTTCCAGCAACTGGATCGTACGCCGACTGTCCAGCGTTTACATCGAGCTGCTTCGCAACATCCCGCTTCTTGTCACCATCTATCTACTCGCTGCGATCATTTCGACACTGCCTCGAGTGGAATCAGATCAAGGACCAATACACGGCTGGATACACCTATCAAACAAAGGCTTATCCGTCCCGCGCATCTTTATCGCCGATGGCTTCTACCAATGGAGCGTCTTCGTCATCGTCGGAATAGTCGTTGGCTTATTCGTGCGCAAACGACGCATGATCGCCCAGGACGCCACCGGTCAAGAGACCTACCCAATGATGTGCCTGTTTGGTGTAGTCATCGCCTTTGCCGCCGTTGGCTGGTTCGCTCACCCGCTGATGGGCTGGGTCGGCTCAGTTTTCGCAGCAATTTCAGATGGCATTAGTGCCATACCAGAAGAAGTCGTGCGCTATGGCGTAGTTCTCGCCTCCTTTGCTGTTGCGGGCTGGTGGATTAAACGACGCTTAGATCGCCTACGCACCCCCGCAGGACTTGGCAAACTCACCGACGACGACTACTTCCGCATGATCTTCACGGTCATCTCAGCAGCACTGGTATCAACCTTCATCGTCGTGGTTTGGCCAGGCCTTGCTAGCTGGATCGTCAACTCCAGTTCCGACCTTTTCGAAGTGCTGTCCAACAAGTTCGGCGACGGACGCAGCGGACAACCCATTGACGCAATGCGCCCCGACATAGTCCAATCCGGCAACTTCCCCAACTACGGCCCAGCCGGACTCAACTTCACCCTCGGACTAGCAGCTGTTTACTTCGGATTGGTTCTCTACACAGGTGCTTTCATCGCGGAAATTGTCCGCGGCGGCATTCTCGCAGTTCCCAAAGGTCAAAACGAAGCCGCCGAAGCCCTTGGCCTGCGCCCCACCACAAAACTTCGCCTGGTCATCTTGCCCCAAGCCTTGCGAGTCAGCCTCCCGCCGCTAGGCAACCAATATCTCAACCTCACCAAAAACACTTCACTGGCTATCGCAGTCGGCTACAGCGAAATTGTTCAGGTCGGCCAAACCATCTACAACCAGACCGGCAAAACCCTCGAAGTTGTGTCAATTTGGATGCTGTTCTATTTGGCGTGTTCGCTCACCATCTCATCAGTGGTGAACTTCTTTAATGTGCGACTAAAGATCGTGGAGCGCTGACATGAACAGCTCCGCCCTAAAAGACGCATTCACAATCGTTCAAGACGACCGCAAATCTGACTCGTTCGCTGACCTCCCACCGGAGGATCCAAGCGTTTCGCCAGGCAAATGGTTGCGCGAAAACATGTTCTCAAATGTTTTCAACTCGATTTTGTCACTGTTTTTCGCCGCAGTTGGGCTAGTTGCCTTACGAGGTCTCGTCAACTTCGTATTCAGCGAAGAACGCAACTGGGACGCAGTTCGCATCAACCTGCGCCTGCTGTTCACCCACGCCTACCC